>NZ_JBSFJF010000038.1:0-78317 GCF_053597915.1 Streptomyces sp. NPDC001219
GAACACCCACCCCGGAGGCCCCGAACCCGGCACCCACCACACACCGGGGCCCCACCCCACCAACCCCCTCCCGCCGAAGGCGAAAAACAGAAGAGGCACGGCGGGTCACCCGACAACGTGGGAGGCGGGTCTCAACGCGCGGAGGTCCGGTGGAGGACCACCAAGTCCGCCGTGTCGCCGAGCAGTACATACGTCGAGCGCGGATGCCGCGCCGCGGCATCCGCGAGCGCTTGGCGGGGCGAGGCCTCGTCCCGTAGCTGGAGGGCGATGTAGTCGGGCGACAGCCCGCCCGTGTCGCCGGTCCAGAAGACGCGGGTGCGGTGGACGAGGCGGCTGAGCGGGCGGATGTCGGACTCCACGGTCGCCCCGTCGGGGATACGCCCCAGCAGCTTCTCGTCGGCGGTGACGACCGGTGGGGTGCCGTAGGTGGCGGGCTCGGTGAGGCGGCTCAGGGGGAGGGCGGAGGTCAGCGCGAGGGCCGCGGCGAGGACGGCGGCCGGCAGGTGGTGGGCGTACGAGCGGAGCCAGGGGCGGGCCGATACCCGTATTCGCGGCAGGGCGTCGACCAGTGCGAGGAAGACGACCGGCATCAGGACGGCGCTGTAGTGCCAGTCGGTGCCCCAGTAGTGGGGCTCGTGCGAGAGGAAGCGCCATCCCAGGGTGGGCAGGGCGACCAGGAGGAGCGGGGAGCGCAGCGCGAGCAGGCCGGTGGTGGGCAGCAGCACCCACAGGGTGGTGCGGACGGCGGTGTCGAGGGGGATGGTGGCCCCGGCGCCCTCGGCGCCGAACTTGCTCCAGTAGTCGTACGAGCCGGAGCCGTTGAAGGCGGGTATGAGCAGGCCGAGGGTGAGCGCGGTGGCGGTGATGCCGAAGGCGACCAGGCCGATGGCCAGGGGGCTGGCCCGCCGGGTGCGGAGCAGGGCGAGCGCGCCGATGGTGGCCGCGGTCACCCCGAGGTCCTCCTTGACCAGCACCAGGGGCGCGGCCCAGCAGACCACCGCGGTCCACCGTCCGCGGAGCACCGCTTCCAGCGCGAAGGCGATCAGCGGCACCGCGAAGGCGATCTCGTGGAAGTCGAAGTCGACGGCCTTCTGTACGCCCCAGGACATGCCGTAGGCGACGCCGAGGGCCAGGCCGGGGACGCGGCCCAGGTAGCGGGCGGCGGCGCGGGCGACCGGCAGCACGGACAGCGCGAACAGCGCGGCCTGCGCCGTCAGCAGGGTCACGGGGGAGGGGAACACCCGGTAGAGGGGGGCCAGGACGACCAGTACGGGGCTGAAGTGGTCACCGAGGATGTTGGTGCCGGGGCCCTTGAGGTCGACGATCGGGGCCTGGAGGTGGGCGTAGCCGCGTATGGCCTGTTCGAAGATGCCCAGGTCCCAGGAGGAGAGGGACAGGGTCCGGAACCGGTGGTAGGACAGCAGCGCGAACGCGACGAAGAAGAACGCGGCGGCCCAGTAGGGGTCGAGGTGCGGGGCGCGGAGGGGCGCGGTCCGGGTGCGCAGGCGCTCGGCGGCGCGCCGCAGCCGTCCGGGCGTGGTGGGTGGTGCGTCGGCGGCCGGGGTCGCGGGGGCGGCCGGCTCGGCGGTCCGCTGTGGCGGGATGGTGCCGCGGTCGGCTCCCGGAATCCGTCCGGGGGCGTCGCCCCCGGCCGTTGCTGCCGCCCTGTCCATGCGGAACCTCACTCTCCCCTGCTCGAAAAGATACTCGAAGCGGCTGACCGGCCCGCCCGGTGGCCGCTACGCGGCCGGCAGTGGGTCAGACGGCTGCACGGGGCGGCGCGTTCCCGGGGAGGAGGGCCGTCGGCCCGGCACCGCGGGGTCGCGGTACCGGGCCGGGGTCCGGAGCGTGGGGGGAGGGGAACCGGTGGCTCAGAGGGCCAGCTTCCAGCTCACGGTGTCGAGCAGCAGGTCCGGCGTGACCTCGACGTCGAGCTGCGTGGTGCTCGGCGGTGCGTCAAAGACCATCTGGACGAAGGGGCGGTTCTCCTGGCCAGCTACTGTGCGCCGTCGCGCACCGGGCGGGCCATGCATGCCAGGACCGGTGATTCCGGCGATGGCTGCACCTCTCCGATGACTGCGTATCCCCATCCCTCGTAGAGCCGCTGAACCTTCCCGTCGCCTGCGGCAGGGTTCACCATAAGGGTCGCGTACGGCTCGCTCCGGTCCGCCAGCAGAGCATCATGGATGCGGAGGGCGACTCCTTTACCTCTCCACGGTGTTGTCACCCCGATCTCCTTCACCGCAACTGCGGGAGACGCTGTGTAGAGCGCGGGGGCGGGGGTGGTCATCCGGGCCCACCAGCGGTCATCGGGCTCGATGGTGTTGGCGTAGGCGTAGCCAACAGGGGCATCGCCCGCGTAGGCGATGACGCTTTGCCAGCCGGGTTCAGCGGCATGGCGGTCGAGACGCTCGGCAAACACGTCTGCGCGATAGTTCGGCAAGTGCAGCAGCTCTGTCCGTACGTCCGTGTACAGGTCGATGAGCTTCTGCCGGGCGTGCGGCAAGGCTGTGTGATGCTGAAGTCTGACGGGTGCGGTCATGCCAGGGCCTCTCGCTCGTACTGCGTCCATGTGTGGGTGTGTGGGCTACGCGGCGCGTACGCGCGCAGATGGGTACCGAACGCCCGGAGCATCCCGGAAATGCGGGGATGGCGAACGGCCACGCGGGAGATGCTCATCGCGGTGGAAACGGCAGGTTCGAGATCTCCTTGCCCCAGCTGGGCGCGGGCAAGGCGTGCCGTGGTGATGGCGCGTGACCGGTGCATGTGGGCGCGGAGCGCTGCCAGGCTGCGATGGGCGTGCGCTTCCGCCGTGCTCCAGTCGCCGAGGGCGAGATGCGCAGCGAGAGCGAGACTCTCCAACTCGGACTGACCGTAGAACGCTTCGATCCATACCGGCCGAGGCACGGCGCCTTCTGCCCGGTCAAGCGCTTCCTGCGCATGGCCGAGTGACCGGCGCACCGCTGACCAGTCGCCAGTGGTGCCGTGGATGGCGGCATGCCGGGCGTGGCCCAGGGAGCCGAAGAGCGGATCGCGCCGGGCAAGGGAGAGGTTTCGCGCCACATCGTTGGCTGCAAGTGCGTCCGAGGGGCGGCCCAGGTGCCGGTACAGAGTTCCGGCATGCGACCAGATCCGGAACTGGATCGCCTGGTCACCGGACATTCCCGCCAGGCGGGAGGCTCTGTCGTGGTGCCGCTGTGCCCCATCGAAGCGGCGGCCGTCGATCGCCGCCCACATCGCGCTGGAGGTGAAGGCGGCGGCTACCGCGTACAACTGACTGCGTACGCGCTGACTGGCCGATCCACGGTCCTGAAGGTCCAAGGCTTCGGCGGCCATTTCGAGCGCGCGGGCCTCAATGCCGCGCACGCCGCCGTGCTGATGGTCCCCGGCCACTACGGCGGCGAACTTGCCCTGAAGCCGGCCGACGTCGGACATGCCGATGCGGCGGGGTGCGGCGGTGGGAAGGGGCGCGACGGCGGAAGCCGCGGTGGCGGTGAGGAAGCTGCGGCGGTTCACGGAGTCCTCCTGCGAGGGTGCCGGGGCGGTTGCGGCGCGGCCCCGAGGCGCGAATCCCAGAGCGGTGGCAGGCAGGCCGGTGATCTTCTCCAGGGCGACCCGGGTGGCGGACTTCGGCCAGCGGACCTGTCCCGCCTTCCAGCCCCGTACCGATGACCCGTCCAGCCCGCCGGTGCGGCCGGTGAGGTCACCGACAGCCCGGTTGACCGCGTCGGCCAGGGTGTTGGAGCTGTATCCGTGCTCAGCCATCCACGCTGTGAGCGCTTGATTCCGCGTGGTGTCCATGCCCGCACGGTAGGCCCCGGAGCACTCCGCAGTCAGGCCAATAGGTGGTCAAATCGCCCTAGGTGCGCGGCCAGAGGCCTGCCGTAACGCACTAACCGCGTCCCCCTGCCGCCGCGTTAGCTGAGCGAGGCTGCCCGCGGCTCTCCGGGCTTAAGGAAACTCCGGCGGCTTTCGGGACGCTGCGGCGGCCTCGCGGTCCGGCGTCACCTCGCGTCGCGGACCGCCTCGCCTCAGGACGTTCGGGAAAGGACCCCTCCGATGAAGACGACGCTGCACCACCGGTCGCTCGGCCTGGGCCACTGGTCGCATCCACTGCTCGGCCAACGTGTGATCGACCACGCCCACGGTGACCGGATCGGGGTCCTCCGCGCTCTCGCCCCCGATGTGCAGGGCGGCAGCCTCGATCCGATCCTCAAGGTCCCTGACACGCCTCCCGTGGCATGGCTTTCGCCGGAGGGCGGCGGCGTCGAGTGGACGACCGGCTTGGACACGATCGAGGCCGCGCAGTGAGCCCCGGACAGCGTCCGGAGGTTGGCGACGAGGTCGAGTACGGCCCAGGGCGCCGGGCTGTGGTGACGGACATCCGGAAGGGCGTCATCTACTTGCGGGGAGGCGGGAGCCGGGAGTGGCCGGTGGAGGAACCGGCGGCGCTGACCGTGTCGCGGACCCGGGCGGAACGCATCGCGGCAGATGACGCGTGGTGAGGGCACAGCCCGGCCGGGCGCGCATCGCCACCCCTCACCCGGACACCAACGGCAGCAGGTCATCGATTCCCTCGATGCGCCAGTCCGCGGCCGCGGCCGCAGGAGTGTCGGCCCAGAGGTGCCCCCAGGGGCCGCGTCGCAGATGCGCGGTCCGGAGGCCGGCGGCGGCGGCCGGTGCGATGTCGTTGGCCGGGTGGTCCCCGACGTACACGATGCGGTCGGGGGCGGTATCGGCGAGCTCGATCACCCGCGTGAAGAACTCCGGTGCTGGTTTGGCGACGTGCCAGTCGCCCGACGTGGCGACGGCATCGACCGGCAGGCGAAGCGACCGCAACAACTCGCCCGCGCGAACGGTCTGGTTCCCGGCGACAAGGACCCGGAAGCCGGCCGCGTGCAAGGCAGCGAGCGCCGGCCGAACATCGGGGTACAGGTCGCTCTCGTCAAGCGTCTCCCCGCGCCCCGCTTCCTCCCTCGCGGCGTACTCCGCGGCCAGGTCGATGCCGGGCTTGAGTAGGCGGACTGCGTCGGCGTTGGCCCGCCCCTGGGCGACCATGGCCCCGACCAGGGCGGACAGAGTGTGGCGTGGGACATCGAGCCAGTCGGCCCACGCTGCCCAGTATCGATCGTCGCTGGTCAGGGTCTCACCGACATCGAATACCACCGCTTCGATCATGCCGCCCACCCTACGACCGCCAAAAACGGAGAAGTCCGCCGACGGTGACGGCAACGAGAAGGGACACCGGAGCAGAAACCGCCCCCGCCCCAGATCGTTGGCCGAAGCAGTGGCCTGGGCCACGCCGACTCCATAGCATCGATCAATCAAGGTCGAGACTCCGTCGCACGATCTGCCGGGAGGCCAAGTGTTCCGCCGAAGGACAGCGCTCTCCGTATCCACCGCCGCCGCCCTGCTGGCCGCGACCCCGTTGCTCGCCGCCTGTGGGAACGACGCCCACCCCGGTGCCGCGGCCATCGTGGACGGGAAGCGGATCACCGTCTCGCAGTTGCAGGCGAAGGTGCGGGACGTGCGCGACGCCCAGGCCGAGTCCCCGCAGGGCGGCCAGATGATCATGAACACCGGGCGGCTGAGCCTGGCCACCCTCAACGGCATGATCTTCGACGAGGTGCTGGCGCGCGGTGCGAAGGACGCCGGGGTGACGGTCAGCCGCAGCGACGTCCAGAAGTGGCGGGCCAAGGCCGAGCAGCAGGCCGGCGGCGCCGCGCGGCTGAAGGCGATGTGGCTCCAGCAGGGCGTCGCCCCCGACGAGATCGACGCCATGGTCCGCAACCAGCTGATGCTCGACGGCGTCGCCGAGCATCTGCACGCGGACCGCCGGGCGCCGCAGGGCCAGCAGAAGCTCGCCCGTGCGCTGGCCACGACCTCCCGGTCCATGGGGATCGACGTCAACCCGCGGTTCGGCAAGTGGGACGACCAGCAGGTCATCCTCGGCGAGACCAAGGACCCGTGGATCACGGGGGAGCCCGCGAAGCAGCAGGCCTGAGCCGGAGGGCCGGGGGACGGTAGCCGGGCGGCCGGCTACCGGCGCCGGGTGGTGTCAGTGGGGTGCGTTACGTTCGAGGCGTGAACGCTGACGCCTCCGCCGCCCACACCGGCGCCGAAGCCCGCCCCGAGGGCACCGGCACCGGCCGCCTGGTCCTGCTCACCACCAGCCACCGGGTCGCCCCCGGACTCCTCTCCTGGCCCGCCTGGCAGATCGTCCGCGCGGCCGACCGCGTGCTGAGCGCCGATCCGGACCATCCGCAGCTGCCCTATCTGCGGGAGGCCGGCATCGAGGTGGAGACCGCCGCCCCCACCGCCCGCGAACTGGTCGACTACTGCGTCCCGGAGGACCGTACGGCCGTCGTGCTGACCTCGGCCGACGGCGAGAGCGCGCTGACCGACGGCCTGGCCCGGCTGGCCGGCTCCGGCCGCGAGACCATGCCGGACCTGGAGCTGCTGCCCGGCTCCTACGACCTGCCCGGTGCCCGGCTGCTCGACCTCGTCCAGGTCATGGACCGCATCCGCGCCGAGTGCCCCTGGAGCAGCGTCCGTACGCACCGTGACCTCGCCAAGTACGGCATCGAGGAGGCGTATGAGCTGGTGGAGGCCATCGAGGAGGGGGACCGCGCGGAGCTGAGGGAGGAGCTCGGCGATGTGCTCCTCCAGGTGGTCTTCCACGCCCGGATCGCTCAGGACGACCCGGACGAGCCGTTCTCCATCGACGACGTGGCGGGGACGATCGTCGAGAAGCTGCTCCACCGCCACCCCCATGTCTTCGGTGAGGCGGACGCGGCCACCCCGGAGGACGTCAAGGCGCACTGGCTGCGGACGAAGGCGGAGGAGAAGCAGCGGGAGTCGGTGACCGAGGGTGTGCCGCTGGCGCAGCCGGGGCTGGCGCTCGCGGCGAAGCTGGCCTCGCGGGTGCGGTCGGCCGAACTGGACGTGGCTCCGCCGACGGGCGACGGGATCGGCTACGAGCTGCTGGCGATGGCCATACGGGCCGAGGCGGACGGCGTCGATCCGGAGGCCGCGCTGCGGGCGGCGGCGCGGGCCTACCGGGACGCGGTGCTGGCGGTGGAGGGCGTCGCCGGTCAGGACGCGTCCGACGGGTCTGCCTGACGTCGGTGGGCCACGGCCATGACCTTGAGCGGGCGGATGGCCCTGGTTCCGGCAGGCGGCCACGGGATTCCCAACCAGGCGGCCGCGCCCGGTCCTTCGGGTTCACCTGGGCGCTCTTCCGCTGCTCGCGCCCGTGTTAGCCGGACGTTAGCGCAGCGGCAGCCCCGCGACAGTGGGCCCGGTCAGAGTGGGTGACGTACCGAGGAGACCACGTCACCGACTGTCCTGGGGGGACCCGAAATGAGCTCCAGCACCACTGCCCGCACCGCCCGTCGCCGCACCCTGCGCATGGCCGCCCTGGCCCTGACCGCAGCCGCCGGCCTCACGCTGACCGCCTGCTCCGGGTCGGAGGCCGCGGACACGAAGCCCGCAGGCAAGTCGGACACCGCTGCTTCCGTCGAGGCCGGCAGCGCGGGTTCCTCCTCGGCGGCACCGGGCTCCGGTGCCCCGGCAAGCCCCGGCGCGAAGTCCGACGCCAAGACCGGTGCCAAGACCGGCGCGGCGGGTGGGCAGTCGGGCGGCGCGCACGCCACCGGCGGCGGCAAGGCGGCATCCCAGGTCCGTACCCAGCGTCTGGCGGACGGCGTCAGCACGGCCGAGATCTCCAAGGTCGGCTCCCAGCACTACCGCGCCAAGATCGTCGCCCGCGGTTCGGTCCTGGCCACGCTGGAGGCGAAGGGGCAGGACGCCGGGCTCGACGCCAACGACATGTTCCTCGTGCTCACGGCGGACGGCCAGGTCCGTTCCTGGATGGGCGGCGGACACCAGGGGCCGGGCACCTTCAAGATCGCGGGCGGCTGGACGGTCAAGGTCACGAAGGTCGGTGAACTCCACTACCGCGCGCAGTTCATCAGCCCGAGCGGCGACGCGGACGACACGGTGGAGGCGAACCAGCACGACATCGGGTTCGTCGCCAACGGCGTGAACGTCGTGCTCAGCGCCGGCGGCGTGCTCAGCGCCCACAGCTGAACGCCCGCCTCACCACGGCGGTGGAGCCGCCCCCGGCCCGGCAGCGGCCCTGTGCGGTCGGCGCCGGGCGCGGTGCGGGCGGACGACACCGCCCGTCAGGACGTGAGCGACGCCGCCGGAGCCTCGGCGGTGGCCGCCTGCCTCCGCCCCGTCCGGCCCCCGCCGGAGGGGCGCCGCCGCATGCGGTCCGCCACCCACAGCGCCACCACGACCAGCGCCAGACCCGCCCCCAGGACGCACACCCCGCTCCAGCCGGCCAGGCCCCAGACCGCCGAGGTCAGCGCCGAGCCCACCGCGCCGCCGACGAAGTAGCTGGTCATGTAGGCGGAGTTGAGGCGGTTACGGGCCTCGGGGCGGATCGCGTAGACCAGATGCTGGTTGCTGACGTGGATCGCCTGCGCGGACAGGTCCAGCACGATCACCCCGGCCAGCAGCGCCGTCAGTGACCAGGCGCCGCCCGCGCCGCCGAGGGCCAGCAGGCCCCACGAGCCCAGCAGCAGGAAGCCCGCCGCGCCGGTGACCCGGTGCGCCAGGCCGCGGTCCGCCAGCCGGCCGCCCGCCGAGGCGGCCAGCGAACCGGCCGCGCCCACCAGCCCCAGCAGCCCGATGGCCGACTCCTGCCAGCCGTAGGACGGCCCGGACATCAGGAACGCCAGCGCCGTCCACAGCACGCTGAAGCCCGCGAAGGTCAGCGCCCCCAGCGCGCCCCGCCACCGCAGCACCGGCTCCTGGCCGAACAGCGCCAGCGTGGACCGCAGCAGCGCCGGATAGCGCAGCCCGACCGTGGTGCGCAGGGCCGGCAGCCGGAGCCGCAGCAGCACCGCCATCAGCAGCATCAGCGCCGCGTTGACCCAGTAGACGGTGCGCCAGCCGCCCAGTTCGGCGAGCAGCCCGGCGGCCGTACGGGCCAGCAGGATGCCGAGCAGCAGCCCGGTCATGACGGTGCCCACGGTCCGGCCGCGCTCGGCGGGCGGTGCGAGGGTCGCCGCGTACGGCACCACGACCTGGGCGGCGACCGAGGTGAGGCCGGTCAGCGCGGTGCCGGTGAGCAGCACGGCGGCGTTGGGCGCGCTCGCCGTGACGGTGAGGAAGAGCGCGGTCGCCGCGGTCAGGATGACGGCCAGCCGGCGCCGCTCCAGCAGGTCGCCGAGCGGTACGAGGAGCAGCAGCCCGAGCCCGTAGCCGACCTGGGCGACGGTCACCACCAGCGCGGCGGTGGCCGCCGGCAGGTGCAGATCGCGCCCGATGACGTCCAGCAGCGGCTGGGCGAAGTAGTTGCCGGCGACGGAGAGTCCGGCGGCGACCGACATCAGCAGGAGGGTTCCGCGACCCAGGCCCGGCCCGGTCCCCGGCGCGCCCCGGGCGGGCTCCGCCGTGTGCTCGGTTTCCATCACTGACCTCCCCTGTGCGCCCGCCGCCACCGCGGCGGCGGGCACGTCCCAGCCTGCGGCCCGAAGATTAATGAGTCCAACACATCGTTTTCATCGCATCCATCGTGAATCGTGATCGATGCCGACTAGGGTGCGGGACATGGAGCTGCAGCAGATGCGGTACGTGGTGGCGGTGGCGGAGACCGGTGGGTTCACCCGGGCCGCCGAGCGCTGTCATGTGGTGCAGTCCGCGCTCAGCCATCAGGTCGCCTGGCTGGAGAAGGAGCTGGGGGCCCGGCTCTTCGACCGGACCAGCCGCAGCGTCCGCCTGACCGCCGCCGGCGAGGCCTTCGTCCCGGTCGCGCGGCAGGCGCTGGAGGCGGCCGAGCGGGCCCGCGCCGAGGTGGCGGCGGCGACCGGGGAGGTGCGCGGCCGGCTCGCGGTCGGCGCGATCTCCACCGTCGCGGCCGTGGATCTCGCCCGTGAGCTGGGCGCCTTCCGTACCCGGTGCCCGCAGGTGCGGATCAGTCTGCAGACCGAGATGAGTGACCAGCTCATCGAGCAGGTGCGGCAGGGGGTGCTGGACGTCGCGTTCGTCGGGCTGGCGCCCGCGGCGCGGACCGTCGGGGTGCGGGAGAAGGAACTGGCGCGCGGTGAGCTGGTCGGCGTCGTCCCGCCGGGGCATCCGCTGGCGGAGCGGGAGTGGACCACGCTGGCGCGGATGGCGCGGGAGACCTTCGTCGACTTCACGGCGGGGTCCGCGGCCCGCCGGCAGCGCGATGACGCGTTCCGGGCGGCGGGGCTGACCTCGGAGGTGGCGTTCGAGGTGACCACGGTCGAGTTCCTGGCGAAGCTGGTGCGGGCGGGGCTGGGCGTCGGCATGGTGCCGGAGGCCATCGCCTCCGAACTGGCCGGGCTGCACATCGTGCGGGTGCGGCCGGCGCCCGCGCGGATCGAGCGGGTGGTGTGGAGCGGCCTCGGCCCCTCGCCCGCGGCGGCGGCGTTCCTGGCCGGTGTGGGCGTGGACACGGCGTAGCGGCGGGCCCGGCCGGTACGCGGGCGCGCCGTTGTGCGCCCAGCGGTTACGGTCGGAAGGTGCACGCCGAGCCCCACACCACCGCCCCCGACGCCCCCGCGGGCTGCCCCGCCGCCGGGCCCGCCCCCGCCCTGTTCACCTGGGAGTTCGCCTCCGACCCGTACCCCGCGTACGCCTGGCTGCGCGAGCACGCGCCGGTGCACCGGACCGAGCTGCCCAGCGGCGTCGAGGCCTGGCTGGTGACGCGCTACACGGAGGCGCGGCAGGCGCTGGCCGACGCCCGGCTGTCCAAGAACCCGGTCCATCACAGCGAGGCCGCGCACGGCAAGGGCAAGGTCGGCATCCCGGGGGAGCGCAGCGCCAACCTGATGACGCACCTCCTCAACATCGACCCGCCGGACCACACCCGGCTGCGCCGGCTGGTCTCGAAGGCGTTCACCCCGCGCCGGGTCGCCGCCTTCGCCCCGCGGGTCCAGGAGCTGACCGACCGGCTGATCGACGGCTTCGCCGAGCGCGGGGAGGCCGATCTGATCCACGAGTTCGCGTTCCCGCTGCCGATCTATGCGATCTGCGACCTGCTGGGCGTGCCGCGCGAGGACCAGGACGACTTCCGTGACTGGGCGGGCATGATGATCCGGCACGGCGGCGGCCCGCGCGGCGGCGTCGCCCGCTCCGTGAAGAAGATGCGCGGCTATCTCGCCGAGCTGATCCACCGCAAGCGCGCGACTCTGAGCGAGACCGCCGAGCCTGACGAGGATCTGATCTCCGCCCTGATCAGGGCCTCCGACCACGGGGAGCACCTGACCGAGAACGAGGTCGCCGCGATGGCCTTCATCCTCCTCTTCGCGGGGTTCGAGACCACCGTCAACCTGATCGGCAACGGCACCTACGCCCTGCTGCGACACCCCGCCCAGCGGGAACTGCTCCAGAAGTCGATCGCTGCGGGCGACACCGACCTGCTCACCACCGGCATCGAGGAACTGCTCCGCTACGACGGCCCCGTGGAGCTGGCGACCTGGCGGTTCGCGACCGAGGAGCTGACGCTCGGCGGACAGCGGATCGCCAAGGGGGACCCGGTCCTGGTGGTGCTGGCCGCCGCCGACCGCGACCCGGCCCGCTTCGACGAGCCGGACGTCCTCGATCTGACCCGGCGTGACAACCAGCACCTGGGCTACGGGCACGGCATCCACTACTGCCTGGGGGCGCCGCTGGCCCGGCTCGAAGGACAGAGCGCGCTGGCGACCCTGCTGACCCGGCTCCCGGACATCCGGCTTGCGGCGGAACCTGATGATTTGCGCTGGCGGGGCGGGCTCATCATGCGCGGACTCCGTTCACTTCCGGTGGAGTTCTCCCCGGAGCGGCCCTGACCAGCGGCGAAGCGAATGTGACGCAGAGTCAACTACGTGACCATTACGTGATCCGCGCTACACCGACTTGTGACTCCCCAGGACCCCGGCTACCTTTCGACCCGACGATCGACAGGTTTCACTCGATCGGTCGAAGCGGTGAGGTGGGGGACCGGTGTAACGGTGCCGCTCGCGTGCGTCGGCCGGCCGGAGACCCCGTCGAGCAGCTCGAAGAGCTCGTCGAGACAACTCAACCGCCGCGCGAAAGGCATCCGCATGCGTTCCGGGAACGGCCGACATCGTCGACCCCGCCAGGCACCGGCCATCTTTGTCACGGCGGGAGTGACCGGCGCGGGCCTCGCCCTGCCACTGTTCGCCGCGAGCGGTGCACAGGCCGCCGACACCACGACCTGGGACAAGGTCGCCCAGTGCGAGAGCGGCGGGGTGTGGAGCGCGGCGTCGGGCAACGGCTACTACGGCGGCCTGCAGCTCACCCAGGAGATGTGGGACAACTACGGCGGCACGGCCTACGCCTCGCGCCCCGACCTCGCCAGCCGCTCCCAGCAGATCGCGGTCGCCGAGTCGATCCTCGACCACAAGGGGCCGGACGCCTGGCCGAGCTGTGCGGTGAACGCCGGGCTGACCGATGACGGCCGCGCGCCGGAGGTCGACCCGGGCAGCACCAGCACCCCGGAGCCCGACCCGTCGGACTCCGCGGGCTCCCTCGACCCCTGGGACACCGGTTCGTCCCACGACCACGACGGCACGGACACGTCCGGACGGCACGACGAGCCGAGCGACGCCCCGAGCGACGAGGCCGGCGACGAGCCGAGCGGCCGCCCGTCCGACGCCACGCCCTCGCCCGACGCCTCGGACTCCGGCGAGCCCGGCGACGCGTCCACGAGCCCGGAGCCGTCCGGCGACCGGGACGGCGACCAGGGCGACGAGCAGGACAGCGGCCAGGGCGACGACCCGTCGCAGTCCGCCGACCCGTCCGACGACCCTTCCGCCGACCCGTCCGGGGACGGCAGCCGTACGGACGGCACCGGCACCCCGCGTGAGGTGCCCGGCAAGGGCAAGCACCGCGGTGGGGCGGACGGCGAGGACGCCGGGGACGGTGACGCCGGGCGGTCCGCCGGCGGCCGGCACGCCTCGCGCGGCGACGACGCGCACCGTACGGGCCCGGCGGCCGACGGGGACTACACGGTGCGCCCGGGTGACAGCCTGTCAGCCATCGCCGCGGCCCACCGGCTGTCCGGCGGCTGGTCCACGCTCTACGACCGCAACGAGGGCGTCATCGGCTCCGACGCGGACCTGATCCAGCCCGGCCAGCGGCTCGATCTCGGGCGGAACGCAGGGTAGTTCGCCTCCCTTCGCCCTCTTTTGGGAAAGTGAGACAAGGGTCTCGTTGACTCCGGAGGGGCCCGGTGTACCCAACCCCGGCATACCGGGCCCCACCTGCGAAAACGCCTCCAAGCCCTGATCAAAAACGGTCAACTTGGTTCAGATGGTGGGGTTTGAACCCCAAGGGGATTACTGCTTAACGTCAGGACCGCTCGCCAAAGCGGGCCCTTCGATCACACGCCGAGTCCTGCCGGTGGTCGAAGGCACTTGACGCGCAAGCGCCGAAGGCAGGAGCGGGGGACCCAGGATTTGTGCCGGCCCCGCCCGTGAAAACGGGTCAACCGGCTTGGGGTGAAGCCAGGTGCGTTCCGCGCACCCGGCCGGGCGACTCATCAGTCCGAACCCGACAGCTCACCTCGTAGGCGTCGGTGAGGAAACGAACGAACCATGCTGATCTTCAAGGGCAAGCACCGTCGTCCCTCCAAGGCCGTCCGCGTCGCCACCCTCGCCGGTGTCGCCGGTGCCGCCGTGGCCGTCCCGATGATGGGCGCCACCTCCGCCTCCGCCGCCTCCGTCGCCACCTGGGACAAGGTCGCCCAGTGCGAGTCCGGCGGCAACTGGTCGATCAACACCGGTAACGGCTACTACGGTGGCCTGCAGTTCTCCAACTCCAGCTGGGCCGCCGCCGGTGGCACCAAGTTCGCGCCGCGCGCCGACCTCGCCAGCAAGTCCCAGCAGATAGCCGCCGCCGAGAAGCTCCTCGCCATCCAGGGCCCGGGCGCCTGGTCCTGCGCCGGTGCGGGCAATCTGACCGCCGGTGGCCCCGCCGCCGACGTCGACACCTCCGCGCAGACCAAGTCCGCGCCGAAGCAGGAGTCGGCCAAGCCCGAGCCCAAGAAGGCCCCGTCCGAGGACCGTGCCTCGCGGTCCGCCGAGCGCAAGTCCACCGGCCACGGCAACTACACCGTCAAGGCGGGCGACACCCTCGCCAAGATCGCCAAGGCCCACGGCGCCGACTGGAAGTCCGTCTACAAGGCGAACAAGTCGGTCATCGGCGGCAACCCGAACCTGATCATCCCCGGCCAGCAGCTCACCGTCTGAGCCACCCGCCCAGCGGACTCCGGGGTTCGAGCGGCGGACCCCCTTCCTCCGTGAGACCAGCCCCGCCACGGCGCGCACTTCCCCCCGACGCGCCGTGGCGGGGCTTCTCGCATCCCGGCCCCCGCGCCCGGAGCGCCCGCCGCCGGCGCCCCGCCGACCGGCGCCGTCCCGCGGCTTTCCCCGTTCGGCGAACAATGTGCCGAAAGGTCCCGTGAACTGGGCCTTCGGTAAGTATTCCGGGGTCTTCCGTCCCACGGAGCGGGCCAAGCACCGACGGACACCTCCGGGGCCGTTAGGCTCATGCGCAGAACGCCAGACACCCACGAAGGAGACAACGTGCCGTCGATCGACGTCGTCGTAGCCCGCGAAATTCTCGACTCGCGAGGTAATCCCACGGTCGAGGTCGAGGTCGGCCTCGACGACGGCAGCACCGGCCGTGCCGCCGTGCCGTCCGGCGCCTCCACCGGCGCCTTCGAGGCCATCGAGCTCCGCGACGGCGACCCGAACCGTTACCTCGGCAAGGGCGTGGAGAAGGCCGTCCTGGCCGTCATCGAGCAGATCGGCCCGGAGCTCGTCGGCTACGACGCGACCGAGCAGCGGCTGATCGACCAGGCCATGTTCGACCTGGACGCCACCGACAACAAGGGCTCGCTCGGCGCCAACGCCATCCTCGGCGTCTCCCTCGCCGTCGCGCACGCCGCCTCCGAGGCCAGCGACCTCCCGCTGTTCCGCTACCTCGGCGGCCCGAACGCGCACGTGCTGCCCGTGCCGATGATGAACATCCTCAACGGTGGGTCGCACGCCGACTCCAACGTGGACATCCAGGAGTTCATGATCGCCCCGATCGGCGCGGAGTCCTTCTCCGAGGCGCTGCGCTGGGGCGCCGAGGTCTACCACACCCTCAAGAAGGTCCTGAAGGCCAAGGGTCTGGCCACCGGCCTCGGCGACGAGGGCGGCTTCGCCCCGAACCTGGGCTCCAACCGCGAGGCCCTCGACCTCATCCTCGAGGCCATCAAGGAAGCCGGTTACGCGCCCGGCCAGGACATCGCGCTCGCCCTGGACGTCGCCGCCTCCGAGTTCTACAAGGACGGCTCGTACGAGTTCGAGGGCAAGACCCGCTCGGCCGCCGAGATGACCGAGTACTACGAGGAGCTGGTGGCGGCCTACCCGCTGGTCTCCATCGAGGACCCGCTGTTCGAGGACGACTGGGCCGGCTGGAAGGTCATCACTGACAAGCTCGGCGCCAAGGTCCAGCTCGTCGGCGACGACCTGTTCGTCACCAACCCCGAGCGTCTCGCCCGCGGCATCGAGGAGGGCTCCGCCAACGCCCTCCTGGTCAAGGTCAACCAGATCGGCTCGCTGACCGAGACCCTGGACGCCGTCGAGCTGGCCCAGCGCAACGGCTTCAAGTGCATGATGTCGCACCGCTCCGGTGAGACCGAGGACGTCACCATCGCCGACCTCGCCGTCGCCACCAACTGCGGCCAGATCAAGACCGGCGCCCCGGCCCGCTCCGAGCGCGTCGCCAAGTACAACCAGCTGCTGCGCATCGAGGAGATCCTCGACGACGCCGCGGTCTACGCCGGCCGCTCCGCCTTCCCCCGCTTCCGCCACGGCAGCTGACGAAGGCGGCCCGCTGCCAGGCCGGACAGGGCAGCAGGGGCCGAACGGGCGAGGCACTCGCCCCGCGCCCCGTACGTCCCCGGCGACGGTCCCGTACCGTTGCCGGGGACGTACCTGCTTGAAGCAGTCAGGCGTCCGTCAGTGAAGGGGAGACGACGTGCCCGCGGACCGGTTCTCGACCGCGACCCGACTCAAGGCGCTCGGCGAGCAGGCCGCCGCCCGCGTCTACCGCGCCCGCCCGCCCCGCCGCAACCGCCTCACCGGCCGTGCCGCCCTGCTGGCCCTGGTGATGTGCTCCCTGGTCGTCGCCCTCGCCTATCCCATAAGGCAGTACGTCTCCCAGCGGTCGGACATCGCCGAGCAGCGCCGCAGGGCCCAGGACGCCGGCACCGCCCTGGAACGGCTGCGCGAGCAGAAGGCCCGCTGGCAGGACCCCGAGTACGTACGCCAGCAGGCCCGCCGGCACCTGCACTACGTCAGGCCGGGCGAGTCCGGCTACATCGTCCCGGACGGCTCCGGCACCGGCTCCGCACCCAAGGGGGCGCGGGCGGCGCAGCGCCCCTGGTACGAGAATCTGTGGGACGCCGTCGACACGGCCGACAAGCGGTAGGACGGGCCGCGTCCGCCGGACCGGCCGGCGCCCGTACCGCCGGCCGCCGGCAGCCCGTACTGTCGACAGCGGACGGCCCCCCACCGCCCCCTCCACACCACTCACCTCACCGAAAGCGCACATGGACACGCCCCCGCCCCAGACCGAGCCCACCGAGCCCACCGCCGCGGACATCGCGGCCTTCAAGGAGCAGCTCGGCCGCCCGCCCCGCGGACTGCGCGCCATCGCGCACCGCTGCCCCTGCGGCCAGCCGGACGTCGTCGAGACGGCGCCGCGCCTGGAGGACGGCACGCCCTTCCCCACGCTCTACTACCTCACCTGCCCGCGCGCGGCCTCCGCGATCGGCACGCTGGAGGCCAACGGCGTGATGAAGGAGATGACCGAACGGCTCGCGGCCGACCCCGAGCTGGCCGCCGCCTACCGCGCGGCCCACGAGGACTACATCCGGCGGCGGGACGCCATCGAGGTGCTGCAGGGCTTCCCGAGCGCGGGCGGCATGCCCGACCGGGTCAAGTGCCTGCACGTCCTCGTCGGCCACTCGCTGGCGGCCGGGCCGGGCGTCAACCCGCTCGGTGACGAGGCCCTCGCGATGCTGCCGGAGTGGTGGAAGAAGGGCCCGTGCGTGACCTCGTGCCAGGACACCACCCGAGCCCAGGACGCCCCCGAAGGAGACGCCACGTGAAGCGGGTCGCCGCCATCGACTGCGGTACGAACTCCATCCGGCTGCTGGTCGCGGACGCCGACCCGGCGACCGGCGAGCTGAAGGACCTCGACCGCCGGATGCAGATCGTCCGGCTGGGCCAGGGCGTGGACCGCACCGGGCGGCTGGCGCCCGAGGCGCTGGAGCGCACCTTCGCGGCCTGCCGGGAGTACGCCGCGGTGATCAAGGGCCTCGGCGCCGAGGCCGTCCGCTTCGTGGCGACCTCCGCCTCCCGCGACGCGGAGAACCGCGACGACTTCGTCCGCGGCGTGGTCGACATCCTGGGCGTGGAGCCCGAGGTGATCACCGGCGACCAGGAGGCCGAGTTCTCCTTCAACGGCGCCACCAAGGAGCTCACCGGCCACGCCGACCACGAGCGGCCGTTCCTGGTGGTGGACATCGGCGGCGGCTCCACCGAGTTCGTCCTCGGCTCGGACGCGGTCCGCGCCGCCCGCTCGGTCGACGTCGGCTGTGTACGGATGACTGAGCGGCATCTCGTTCACGGCGGCGAGATCAGCGACCCGCCCACCGAGGGCCAGATCGCCGCCGTGAAGGCCGATGTCTCGGCGGCCCTGGACCGGGCCGAGGAGACCGTCCCGCTGCGCGAGGCGGCCACCCTGGTCGGCCTGGCCGGCTCGGTGACCACGGTCGCCGCGATCGCACTGGGTCTGGACCAGTACGACTCCGAGGCCATCCACCACTCCCGGATTCCCCTGGCGACGGTCCGCGAGATCACCGGCCGGCTGCTGTCCTCCACCCACGCCGAGCGCGCGGCCATCCCGGTCATGCACCCCGGCCGGGTCGACGTGATCGCCGCGGGCGCGCTCGTGCTGCTGTCGATCATGGAGCGCAGCGGCGCCCAGGAGGTCGTCGTCAGCGAGCACGACATCCTGGACGGCATCGCTTGGCACGCCGCACTCGACGACGAGTGACCCTCTGGCTGTGAGGCGACCCGGAGCCTCAGGGCTTCGGGCTGCCTGCTCTCAGATGGTGCGGTAGACGTCGCGTCGGTCGCCGATCTTGACGACGAGGATGAGGAGTTCGCCGCCTTCGACCCGATAGGCGACCCGGTAGCTGCCGACCCGGAGCCGATAAAGGCCAGACGGGCCGGTGAGTTTCTTGATGTCGGCGTCCTCACGGTACGGATCGTCGCCGAGCGCGGTCAGCGCGGCCAGGATGCGCATGGCGGCAGGCCGGTCGATGGCTCGAAGCTGCCGCTGTGCCGCCGTAGTGAACCGGAACGCGTACTTCACGCCGCGTCGTCAGTGCGATCGGCGAACAGGTCTGCCAGCAGCTCAGCCATGGACACCGTCGGGCCGTCCTGGGCCAGGACCGCTTCCGCCTCCCGGGCCAGCAACACGTCGGCTGCTTCCTCCAGCGCGTTGAAGTCCGCGATCGGCACCACGGCCGCGACGGGCTCGCCGTTGCGGGTGATCACCGTAGGTGTGCCCTCCTCGGCACGATTGATGTGGTCCGCCAGGTGCGCGCGGGCTTCCCGTACAGTCACAGTGCTCTCGGCCATGAAGGAAGTGTACGCACGATTGTGTACACATGCACGGGCTCGGGAGTGAGTGACACTTTGGAGGCGGCGCCCGGCGGCATCGCCTGGAGCCTCGCCGGCTGAGACGGCGGTGCGGGCGGCAGGGGTCGGCAACGGCCTCCGTCGCCCGGCTTTTTGAGGGGACGCGGCGCGCGCCTGAGCGGCTTTCAGGGGGCTTCGGAGGGCTCCGCTGAGGAGCCAGGGAAGAAAGTTCGTGAAATCCTTCACATGAAAAAGCCTCCCGTTGGACGAACAATCTGATCGTCCGACCCTCATTCGAAGGCTCTGGGCCCTCTCGACCCGGAGAATGCGCGGTTCCGAGTGCGGCGGCGGCCCGCCCGTGGAGGCGGCGGTCCGGCTGTCCGGCGGGCGGTCACGCCGGAACAACGCCTGATCAACGCGGGTCTCCAACGCCTCGCGGCATAGGGTGGTTCCGCATTGGACTATGGCGTCGGTCACGAAGCTGGCGGAGTGTAGCAGATGCCCCTGGCGTGCTTGTGAAGGGGCTCACGAGCGACCCCCCATGTGGGGGTGGATACTCGATTGCATGAGCACCACGGAGCGTCCCAGGATCCTCGTTGTAGGCGGTGGGTACGTAGGCCTGTACGCGGCACGCCGCATCCTCAAGCAGATGCGGTACGGCGAGGCGACCGTCACGGTCGTCGACCCGCGCTCGTACATGACGTACCAGCCCTTCCTCCCCGAAGCTGCTGCCGGCAGCATCTCCCCCCGCCACGTCGTGGTTCCGCTACGACGCGTGCTCCCCAAGGCGGAGGTTCTCACCGGCCGGGTCACCACCATCGACCAGGACCGCAAGGTCGCCACGATCGCCCCGCTGGTCGGCGAGGCGTACGAGCTGCCCTTCGACTACCTGGTCATCGCCATGGGCGCGGTGTCCCGTACCTTCCCGATCCCCGGCCTGGCCGAGAGTGGCATCGGTATGAAGGGCGTGGAAGAGGCCATCGGCCTGCGCAACCACGTGCTGGAGCAGCTGGACAAGGCCGACTCCACGACCGACGAGGACGTCCGCCGCAAGGCGCTCACCTTCGTCTTCATCGGCGGCGGCTTCGCGGGTGCGGAGACCATCGGTGAGGTCGAGGACATGGCCCGCGACGCCGCGAAGTACTACAACAACGTGAAGCGCGAGGACATGCGCTTCCTGCTGGTCGACGTCGCCGACAAGATCCTCCCCGAGGTCGGCCCGAAGCTCGGCGCCTACGGCAAGGAGCACCTCGAGGGCCGCGGTGTCGAGGTCTACCTCAAGACCGGCATGGACTCCTGCGTCGACGGCCACGTGAAGCTCAACAACGGCCTCGAGGTCGACTCCAACACCATCGTGTGGACCGCGGGCGTCAAGCCGAACCCGGCGCTGGCCCGCTTCGGTCTGCCGCTCGGTCCGCGCGGCCACGTCGACACCGGCACCACCCTCCAGGTGCAGGGCACCGACTACATCTGGGCCGCCGGCGACAACGCCCAGGTCCCGGACATGGTCGGCCGCAAGAACGGCAACGAGAACGCCTGGTGCCCGCCGAACGCGCAGCACGCGCTGCGGCAGGCCAAGGTCCTCGGCGACAACGTGCTCTCCGGCATGCGGGGCTTCCCGCAGAAGGAGTACAGCCACGCCAACAAGGGTGCGGTCGCCGGTCTGGGCCTGCACAAGGGCGTCGCGATGATCGTCATGGGCAAGGTGAAGATCAAGCTCAAGGGCCGTCTCGCCTGGTACATGCACCGCGCGTACCACGGCATGGCGATGCCGACGTTCAACCGCAAGATCCGGGTCTTCGCCGACTGGACGCTGGCCATGTTCCTCAAGCGCGAGGTCGTCTCGCTCGGCGCCATGGAGAACCCCCGCGAGGAGTTCTACGAGGCCGCCAAGCCGGCGCCGGCCCCGCCGACCGCCGCCGAGGCCGGGGACAAGCCCAAGGCCAAGGCTTCCTGAATTCCCGGTCGGCTACTCCGACCAGCCCGAAGGGCGTCCGCCATCCGTGGGGCGGGCGCCCTTTGGCGTGTCCGCAGGTGTGTCCGCTCTGGCGCAAAGCGGGCGGTGTGCGGTTCTCTAGCGTGTGAACGGGACTAACTGGGCGCCCCATTGGCGTTTACGTGGTGGGTGAATCTTCTTCGCCCGACTCGTCAACACGGAGGTGTGCGACATGGCCGATGCCGCTGGACGGCTCACCAAGCTCGCCGAGGAGGTGCTGGGAGCCCCGCTCCCGGTACGCATCCGCGCCTGGGACCGCAGCGAGTCGGGCCCGCCGGGCGCCCCCACCCTCGTCATCCGCCACCGCCGGGCCCTGCGCCGACTGCTGTTCAAGCCGGGCGAACTGGGACTGGCCCGCGCCTGGGTGGCCGGCGAACTCGACATCGACGGCGATCTCTACGAAGCGCTCGACCGGCTCGCCGGACTGATCTGGGAGCGCCCCGACGCCCCCGGGCCGCGGCGCGCCGCCGTACTCCGCGCCCTGGCCCGACCGGAGCTCCGCGCCGCCGCCCGGGAGCTGCTGTCCCTGGCCGGCGCCCCGGTCCCGCCGACGCCGCCCGCGGAGGAACTCCGCCGCCGCCGCGGACCGCTGCACACCCTGCGGCGCGACAAGGAGGCCATCAGCCACCACTACGACGTCGGCAACGACTTCTACGCCCTGGTGCTGGGCCCGTCCATGGTCTACTCCTGCGCCTACTGGGGCACCGGCGAGGGCACCGCCGCCACCCTGGAGGACGCCCAGCGCGACAAGCTCGACCTGATCTGCCGCAAGCTCGGCCTCCACGAAGGGCAGCGGCTGCTCGACGTCGGCTGCGGCTGGGGCTCGATGGTGCTGCACGCGGCCCGCGAGTACGGCGTACGGGCGGTCGGCATCACCCTCTCCGAGGAGCAGGCCACCTTCGCCCGGAAGCGGATCGCGGAGGCCGGGCTCGCCGACCGCGTCGAGATCCGGGTGCAGGACTACCGCGAGATCCACGACGAGCCGTTCGACGCGATCTCCTCGATCGGCATGGCCGAGCACGTCGGCCGCACCCAGTACGCGGAGTACGCGGCCGCCCTGTACGCCCGCCTGCGGCCCGGCGGGCGGCTGCTCAACCACCAGATCGCCCGGCGGCCGGTCGCGGACGAGGAGGCGTACCACGTCGACGAGTTCATCGACCGGTACGTGTTCCCGGACGGGGAGCTGGCGCCGGTCGGCGGGACCGTCGGCCAGCTGGAGGAGGCCGGGTTCGAGGTACGGGACGTGGAGGCGCTCCGGGAGCACTACGCGCTGACGCTGCGCAGCTGGGTCACCAATCTGGAGCAGCACTGGAACGAGGCGGCGCGGCTCACCTCCCCGGGCCGGGCCCGGGTGTGGCGGCTCTACATGGCCGCGTCGGCACTGTCCTTCGAACGGAACCGGATGGGGGTCAACCAGGTACTGGCGGTCCGGACCCCGGAGACCGGCGACTCGGGGATGCCACTACGGACGCGCGGGTGGTCGGGCTGAGGCCTCGGGGTGGGGGTGGGAGCTGGTGCGGCTGAGTGCCCCCGCTCCGCAGCTGGGTGCGTGGCTGGTTCGGCTGACGCTGATGCCCCCCACCCCACCCACACACCCTCCCCCGCCCCCACCGGCCCTCCCCCCGAAGGGGGGAGGGCCGGTGGCGGGGGGTGGGGGCGGGGGCGGAATGCGGCCGTGGGAAGCGCCGTCGCGGGCGGGGCATCGAGAGGGCGGCCGGGGCTACCCCTTCGCGGAGCGGGGCCGTGTGTCCGCGGCCCCGGCCGAAGCGGCCCCGGGGCCTCCGCCCGGGGCCTCCGCCCGGCCCTCGCCCCTATTCGGCCTTGATGGCGGCCAGCATGTTCATCCTGGCCGCGCGGTGGGCCGGCCACAGGGCGGCCAGGACGCCGACGGCGGCGGCGAGGGTGAGGAAGAGGGCCAGCCGGCCCCACGGGAGTACCAGTTCGTAGCTCGGCAGCACCTTGGCGAGCAGTTCACCGGCGGCCCAGCCGAAGAAGACGCCCAGGCTGACGCCGAGCACCCCGCCGAAGAGCGAGATCACCAGTGACTCCAGCCGCACCATGCGCTTGATGCCGCGTCGGTCCAGGCCGATGGCGCGCAGCATGCCGATCTCCTGGGACCGTTCGAAGACCGACATGGCCAGGGTGTTGACGACGCCGAGCACCGCGACGATCACGGCCATGGCCAGCAGGCCGTAGAGCATGTTCAGCATCAGGTTGAACATCTTGGCGATGCCGGCGGAGATGTCCTGCTTGTCGGCGACGGTGATCGCCGGGCTGTTGCCGAGTGCCTTGGCGAGCGCGTCCTTGTGTGCGTCGGTGGCGCCGCCGTCCATCTTGACCAGCACCTGCTTGTCGGTGGCGGACTTCTGGTGCGGTGCCAGGGTGGCGTTGTCGAGGATGATGCCGCGGAACATGTCGTTGCCCTGGTAGACGCCCGCGACGGTCAGTGTCGTCTTCTTGCCGTCGAGGAACGTCACCGGGACCGAGGAGCCGGCCCGCCAGCCGTTGTACTCGGCGGTGTCCTGGTCCACGACGATCTGGTCGCCCCGCAGGCTGCCGAGTGAGCCGTCGGTGAAGGGGAGCTGGGTGAGGGTGCCGAAGCTCCGGCCGTCGACGCCGGTCAGCTGCTCGGCCCCGCGGTCCGTCCGGGCCGCGCCCTCGCGCATCGGGCTGCTCGCCACGACCCCGTCGGCGCCCTTGACCTTCTTCGCCACCTTGGGGGAGAGCGGAAGGTTGCTGTCCATGGAGATGACGTAGTCGGCCTTCAGGGACTCGCTGGCGAGTTTGTCGATGCCCTTCTGCACGCTGCCCGCGATCACCGTCATGCCGGTGATCAGGGTCAGTCCGACCATCAGCGCGGAGGCCGTGGCGGCGGTGCGGCGCGGGTTGCGGACGGCGTTCTGCCGGGCGAGGGTGCCCGCGGTGCCGAAGAGGCGCAGTACGGGGGAGGCCAGCGCGATCAGCGGGCGGGACAGCAGTGGCGTCAGGATGAACACGCCGATCACCAGCAGGACCGCCCCGACGGCCATCATGGCCTTGCCGTCCTTCATGCCGGTGGCGACCAGTACCGCGGCGGTGCCGGCGCCGGCGAAGAGCGCCCCGATGGTGTTGCGGACCACCAGCGACTTGGTGGTGGGGACCGCGTGCACGCTGTTCATCGCGGCGACCGGCGGGATCTTCGCGGCGCGCCGGCCCGGCAGCCAGGCGGCCAGCACGGTGATGACGATGCCCACGCCCAGCGCGGTCAGGACGGCGGTGGGCGAGACCACCAGGGGGCCGTCGGGCACCGCCTCGGCGGTGGTGCTCATCAGCGCGCGCAGTCCGGCGCCGATGCCGATGCCGGCCAGCAGGCCGGTCACGCCGGCTATCGCGCCGACCACGAACGCCTCGATCAGCACGGAGCGGGTGACCTGGCGGCGGCTGGCGCCGACGGCCCGCAGCAGTGCCAGTTCGCGGGTGCGCTGGGCGACCAGCATGGTGAAGGTGTTGGCGATGAGGAAGAGGCCGACGAAGAGCGAGATTCCGGCGAAGACCAGCAGCCCGGTCTTCATGCCCTCCATCTGCTGCTCGACCATCTTGGCCTGGCCGTCGGCGAGTTGCTTGCCGGTCATGGTCTCGGCGCTGCCCTGGGGCAGGGCCTTCTCGATGGCCTGCCGGAGGGCGGTCTGGGAGGTGCCCGAGGCGGCGGTGACCTGGATCTCGCTGAATCCGGGCTGGTGGAAGAGCTTCTGGGCGCTCTTGGAGTCGAACAGCGCGAGGGTGCCGCCGGCCGCGACCTTGGAGTCGTCGGTGGTGAAGATGCCGGTCAGCTTCTGCTCACGGACCGGTCCGTCGACGGAGATCCGTACGGTGTCGCCGACCCGGTAGCCGGCCCGGTCGGCGGTCCGCGCGTCCAGCGCGAACTGGTCCGCACGCGTGGGGGCGGTGCCGTCGCGCAGCGGGTAGCGGCTGTCCTTGCCGTCCTTGCCGGGGAAGTAGTTGCTGCCGCGGGTCGAGAAGCCGGAGCCGATCAGCTTGTCGTGCTTGTCGGCGATGGCGGTGTAGCCGTCGACGAGGCCGATGGTGGTGGCGGCGCCGGGCACCTTGGCCACCGTGTCGAGCAGCGGGCGGTCGAGCTGCGGGGACTTGCCCGGGGCGTCGGACGAGGCGTCGTCCGACGCCGCGTGGAGGGTGACGTCGACGTTCTCGAAGCTCTTCTGGGAGCTGTTGCGGAAGGCGTCGGAGAGGGTGGAGGTGAAGACCAGGGTGCCGGAGACGAAGGCCACGCCGAGCATGACGGCGAGGACGGTCATCAGCAGCCGGGCCTTGTGCGCGAGCACGTTGCGCAAGGCGGTACGGAACATGAGGGGTCCTGGAGGAGAGGTCCGGGTACGGGTGGCGGCTGCCGAAGGTCAGCTCGTACGGCCCTGGGCGCCGGGGCCGGAGGAGTGGGCGGCGCTCCCGGAGAGGCGCCGCATGCGCTCCAGCACCGTGTCGGCGGTCGGGCCGGGCATGTCGTCGACGATCCGGCCGTCGGCGAGGAAGACCACCCGGTCCGCGTAGGAGGCCGCGACCGGGTCGTGGGTCACCATCACCACGGTCTGGCCCAGTTCGCGTACGGAGTTGCGCAGAAAGCCGAGGACCTCGGCGCCGGAGCGCGAGTCGAGGTTTCCGGTGGGCTCGTCGGCGAAGATGATCTCGGGCTGGGAGGCGAGCGCGCGGGCGACCGCGACCCGCTGCTGCTGGCCGCCGGAGAGCTGGCTGGGGCGGTGCTTGAGCCGGTTGGCCAGGCCGACGGTCTCGACGACGCGGTCCAGCCAGGCGCGGTCCGGCTTGCGGCCCGCGATGTCCATGGGCAGCGTGATGTTCTCCAGGGCCGTCAGGGTCGGCAGCAGGTTGAAGGCCTGGAAGATGAATCCGATGCGGTCGCGCCGGAGTTGGGTGAGCTTCTTGTCCTTGAGTCCGGTCAGCTCGACGTCGCCGATCCGGGCGGAGCCGCCGGAGATCGAGTCCAGCCCGGCCATGCAGTGCATCAGCGTCGACTTGCCGGACCCCGAGGGGCCCATGATCGCGGTGAACTCGGCCTGCCGGAAGTCGACGGAGACCGCGTCCAGGGCGACCACCTGGGTCTCGCCCTGTCCGTAGACCTTGGTGAGGTCCGTGGCGCGGGCTGCCGCCACGGTGGCGCGGGTGGCGGTGGCGACGCCGGAGTGGTGGGTGGTCACGGGAGGGGCTCCTGTCGTACGGGGACCGTCTGATCCGCTGCGGCCGCGCGGGCTTCGGGCTGCCGACGGGAAGCGGACGTTTCCATCGTGGGCCAGCGGGCGGGCCCGGACGTCAACCCCTGTGGTCGCTTTCGACCACCCCTGGGATGTATCGGAGGTCCGGCTGTCATCCCTGCGGAGGAGGCGGCTCCAGATGCCGTTGCCGTGCCCGCGGCGGCCGGAGGGGCGGTCCGGCGGCGCTGACGGGCGAGCTGACGAGACGTCGACTTTCCGTCAATTCGGGCATGAAAATGCGCCGGGGGGCTTCCCGGCGGAGGCGGGCTTCAGGCATGTGCCGAAGGCCTGTACCGGCCGCTGATGCTCACTCAGTTGCCAATAAAATAAGACAACCTCGGGAAGAGCGGCCGATCTGCGTGGTGCGCTGCGGGCTACGCTCGTGCTGCCCTCTTTGAGGTGGCATGGGGGACCCCAGGCCCGGATGGTGGAATGCAGACACGGCGAGCTTAAACCTCGCTGGCCTACGGGCCGTGCCGGTTCAAGTCCGGCTCCGGGCACTCCGCAACGTCGCGGAGCTTAACTGAATTTTCAACGAGAAGGGCCGCCCGGGGGAAAGCCGACGGCCCTTCCGCCATTGTGCGTTGTCGGCTCAGCGCTCCACGAGCGCGAACAGGCTCTCCCAGCGGCCGACAATCTCCTCCGTGGAGAACCGCTGGATGTTCTCCCGGGCCGCTTCGCCCATGGTGTCCCGAAGCTCCTTGTCGGACATCAGAGCGCCGAGATGCCGGGCGAATTCGGTGACATTGCCCGGCGGGGCGAGGAATCCGTCCACGCCGTCCGTGATGATCTCGTGGACGCCCGGAGCCACGTCGAACGCCACACAGGGCACGGCTGTCGCCATCGCCTCCATGGGTGCCAGGGGGAAGCCCTCCCCGCGTGAACTGAGCGCGAAGACCGCGCCCTCCCGCAGCGCCCCGTGCACATCGGAGGTCCGGCCCATCCAGGCGACCGAGGCGGCGATGCCCAGCTCCGCGGCCTGCTTGCGCAGCGCCTCCTCTTCCTCGCCGGAGCCGTAGACCCGCAGCGTCCAGTCGGGGTGCTGCGGGGCGACCCGGGCCCAGGCCTCCAACAGCAGGTCCACGCCCTTCTCTTCGTGCAGCCGGCCGATGCTGACGACGGTCCTGCCGGCTCGGTCCGAGGGAACCTCGGGGAAGAAGGGCAGCGGGTTGGGCATGAAGCCGACGTTGTCCATCCGCTGCCGAATCCAGCGGTCCGCGTCCTCCCGGGTGAGCGTCAGCATCCGGTCGACGTCCTGGTAAAACCGCTTGACCCGGGCGAAGCGGGAGGACTTGCGGCAGGTGTCGAAGGACTCATGGCTCATCCCGATCACCGTCAGGCCCGCCGTGTCGGCCAGCGCGACCCACTCCATGGCCCAGACTTGTGTGACGATCACCACCCCGCCCGGCTTCGCCGCACGGAACAGTGCGCTGAGCTTGGCGGCCTGCTCCCGCATCCCGGCTTCCCTGGCCGCCCGGCGGCGCTGCTCGACGACGTTGAGCCGGTCCCTGATCCCGCGGACGGGGGTCACGCTCGGCGGGTGCTCGGCGTACAGCGTGGTGGTCCGGAACGGCAGGTCGGCGGCGAGCTCCTGGACCCGCCCCTCGGGCGGCGGCACCACCCCGACCAGGTGCACCCGGTGGCCCCGCTCGCTGAACAGCCGCGCCATCTGGTGCGACCAACTGGTGATGCCACCCAGCTCGTTGACGCTGTTGGACACGAAGAGGATGTCCCGCGGCTCGGCTGCGTTCGACTTGGTCATCAACGGCTCCACTGCGCGAAAAACTGATCGACGATGCTCCGGGCGGCATCCCCCCGGTCGTATTCGCCGAACTTGGCGACGAATTCCTTGCGGCGCTGGGCGTATTCCAGGGTCTGCGACTCGAACGACTTGATCGCCTCGTGGAAATCGTCCTCGGTACGGACCACCGGTCCCGGTGCGTGCTCCAGCAGATCGAAGTAGGTGCCGCGGCCCTCGTGCACATACGCGTCGTAGTCGTAGGTGAAGAACACCTGCGGACGGTCGAGCAGCGCATAGTCGAACATCACCGACGAATAGTCGGTGATCAGCCCGTCGGCCAGCTCCAGCAGGGGCGTCACATCGTGGCGCGCCGATACGTCGATGACCCGGCCCTGCACGGTCGGTGGCAGCACCACGTGATTGAGGTAGTGCGAACGGACCAGGAGGACATAGCGGTCGCCGAACTGGTCGGCGAAACGCTCCACGTCAAAGGGCAATTCGAAGCGCCCGTGCCGGCCGCCCGCCTTGCGGAACGTCGGTGCGTAAAGCAGTACCGTCCGGTCCTCCGGAATGCCCAACTCCGCCGCCAGCGGCCCCCGTTCACGCACTCCCCGCTCGGCTTCCCGCTGCCGGGCGCGGACCAGTGCGTCATTGCGCGGGTACCCCACCCGCAGCAGCGTCTTCTCCTTGAGCCGGAACGCCCTGGCCAGGGTGTGCACATCGTGCTCGGAGCGGATCAGGAAGCGGTCGAAGCGGTCCAGCGAACGCTGCTGCTCGTCCTGCTGCCGGCGGGTCTGCGCCTTCAGCGCCGGCTGGTCGAAGCCCATGTTCTTCAGCGCCGAGCCGTGCCAGGTCTGGAGGTAGGTGGTCTCCGGGCGCTTGGTGAGCTTGAGCGGGTAGCTCTGGTTGTCCACCCAGAACTCGGCCTGCGCCAGCGCCTTCAGATACGGCAGCGACCAGCGCCGTACGAGCGTGACGCCCTTCGGGAAGTCCTTCGGGGACCCGCTGTAGGACCAGATCGCCTCGAACTCCAGGCCCTGCCGCTTCATCTCCTCGTAGATCGCGCGCGGGCTGTCGCTGTACTGCTTGCCCAGGTGGCTCTCGAAGACCACCGTGCGCTTCTTGACCGGCAGCCGGCAGAACACCTCGTGGTAGGCGCGGAGTTTGTTGTCGCCGGAGGTGACCTTCTTCCGTAGCGCCTTCGCCTTGCGGTAGCCGGTCTTGGCCAGCGTGCCCGGGGTGCCGCGCACCCCGCGGGTGATCAGCTCCTGTACGCGCTCGGCGCCGCGCCCCTCGCTGACCAGGCGGAATGCCAGATGCCCCTTGGCCGAGACATGCGGCTGGAGGTGGTCGGCGACCATCCGCGTCAGCCGCGGCCGCACCGGCAGCGGCCCGGACAGCCCGGTGTCGGCGACGGTGAGCCGGGTCGTGGTGCGCACCCCGTCCACGTCCAGGCGCAGCCGGACGTCCCAGATGGTGTCGACGATGCCGAGCGGGCGCAGCTTGGTGGCGAGGTCCGCGTCGGCCTCCCAGGTGAGGGTGTCGCCCTCGTGGCGCAGCTCCCGCACCGGGAAGTGGAAGGACTGCAGGCTGCGCCGCCGGGCGCTGAACTCCAGGTCGCCCTTGAGCCGGGCGCCGGGCGGGATGACGCCGAGCGGGTTGGTGATCCGGCCGGCCAGGGAGACCGCCTTGCCGGACGTGCTGAAGCGGGTGAGCTGGTTGCGCAGGAACAGCTGGTTGACCGGCTTCTCGTGGTAGCCGATGTCGGTCACGTCCAGGATCTCGCGTCCGAACGTGTCATCGAAATGGCCGTCGCACCAGTAGATCCGGCCGTTGTGCTCGGTGAGCGGTGCGGAGACCTTGTCGCGGTTGATGAGGGTGTCGACCGCCGGGATGAGGTTGTCCCAGTCACCCTGCTGGAGCAGATAGGCGCAGATGGCCTGGATCGGCTGCACCCGTTCGTAGGCCTCGGGGGCGATGCTCGCGAGGTATTCCCGGGAGAGCTCGGAGAACTCCCGGCGATAGGAGTCGTCGCGGAACGGCAGGTCCCGCAGATGCAGCACCAGATCGTGCTTGAGGAATTTCACGTCCTTGGCGAGCTTCAGCTCTTCCAGTCCGCGTTCGGCCAGCAATGCGTCGATGCGCCGGTGAATCTCCAGCCGGTGCGCGTAGTTCGTCATTTCGTGGCGCCGGTTCGTCACCGACTTCACGGCGGCCCGTTCGTATACGTGCCAGAAATAGACCTGATTGGGAATCAGGGTGATGCGCCGCGCCGCGAGGTAGGCGTCGGCGATAAACATCAGGTCCTCGTAGAACATCCCCTTGGGGAATCGGAGATTGTTCTCGATGAGGAAGTCACGGCGATAGCATTTGTTGGTGGACAGGGTGTCCCAGACGAACAGGTCTGGCAATTCCGTGACGGACTCCAGCGTGCGGGTCGTGGAATACAGCCAGGCGTACCACTCGTCGCGCTTCTGGTTGCGGGTGTCCTTGTGCAGCCGGACGCACAGCCCGGAAACGATATCCGAACCGGATTCCTCGGCGGCCTCCAGCATATTGCGGCACGCATTGATCTCCAGGACGTCGTCGCTGTCCAGGAACATGACATAGCGGCCTTCGGTGTGCTGGATGCCCGCATTGCGCGGCTCGCCTCCCGCACCGCTGTTCTCCGGCAGCTGGAAGGCTCTGACCCGCCCGGGGTGGTCGGCCGCCAGCCGCTGCGCCACTTCGAAAGAACGGTCGGTGCTGCAGTCGTCGACGATCACCACCTCGACGTCCCGGAGCGTTTGGTCCAGCACGGACTGAACCGCGGTCGGCAACCGGTCGGCGTCGTTGTAGACGATGACGACTACTGAGACGTCAGGCACAGGCACCTCAACCCTCTTTCGCTGCTGTTTCCCGCCAGAATAGCCCTATCTGTACCTTCGGATGACAACCGATCGCACCCATAGCATTACGGACAGTGAGCTCCGGGGGTAATGAGAAGGGGCATTCCGGGATCGGATCTTGACCCTGCGTCAGCCCGGCAGATCCACCCACCGGGGCGAGCTCCGGCCGGCAGGGAAGACGGCCCCTCCCGTGAATCGGTTGCCTGCCGCGCCCGGCGAGGTCCGTTGCGATCAGACCTTTATCGGATTCCGTTCGCCGGCAGTGGGAAGGCGCCCGGACGGAGCGGAAGGGAAATCCCTGTTCGAGCGCCGACGGCACGACAACGGAGGAGGGCGAGAGGGCGGCGAGAAGGTGAACGGGCACCGGGCGGAGACCGAATAGCAGGAATGCCCGGCGCCGGGTGGCGGGGCGGTGTGCCGGCGGTCCGGCGAGCGGCGTGGTCCGCATCCCGCCCGGGCACGTCTCCGGCGGCCCGTACGTCCTCCTCATGGTGGAGGTGCCGTCACCGGTTCAGGGAAAGATCCTGCTCAAGAACTAGCGACGTGCCTTTGCCAAGCCATTACGCTTGCCGTCAAGGCCGCGCAGGGCGGCCATGGAGGAGTGAGATGAGGAGCAGCAACCCGGTCTTCTCGCGACGGGGGTTCAGCCGCGACACCGGCTACGCGGGCTTCAACGCGCCGCCGCAGGCCGGGGGCCCCGCCGCGAACCCGTACGCAGGAGCGAACCCCTACGCGCAGGGTGGCAACCCGTACGCCCAGGGCCAGCAGCCCGTCACCCAGGCACCGCCGCAGTACACGCCGCAGACCCGCCCGATGACGATGGACGATGTCGTCGCGCGCACGGGCATGACGCTCGGCACGGTCATCGCGGGCGCCACCGTCGGCTGGCTGTTCCTGACCCAGAGCCTCGGCTTCGCCATCGGGGCCGGTCTGGTCGCGATGGTGCTGGCGCTCGTCCAGTCCTTCAAGCGGAAGCCGTCGCCCGCCCTGATCCTCGGGTACGCGGCGCTGGAGGGCCTGTTCCTCGGTGCGCTGAGCGGCTTCCTCGACGGCCTGCCGAACATGCACGGCGCCCCGATGCAGGCGGTGCTGGGCACGATGGCGGTGTTCGTCGCCATGCTGGTCGCCTACAAGACGCGGATCGTGCGGGTCACCGCCCGCTTCACCCGCTTCGTGATGATCGCGGCGCTGGGCTTCGTCCTGCTGTCGCTGGTCAACGTGCTGTTCATGGTGTTCGCCGGCGGCGAGGGCCTCGGCTTCCGCAGCGGCCCCCTGGGCATCGTCTTCGGCATCGTCGGCGTGGTCCTCGGCGCGCTCTTCCTGGCGCTGGACTTCAAGCAGGTCGAGGACGGCATCGCCTACGGCGCTCCGCGTGAGGAGTCCTGGCTGGCGGCGTTCGGTCTGACGCTGACCCTGGTGTGGATCTACATGGAGATGCTGCGGCTGATCTCGATCCTCAGGGGCGACTGACGCCCCGTGACGCCCGGCGCACCGCGCCGGGCGCAACCGCCGAAGGGCCCGCGGGCGAACTGCCCGCGGGCCCTTCGGCGTGAGTGCCGGGTGGTGAGTGTCCCGAGCGGGGCCGGCCCTCTGTCCGGCACCGTGGATCAGAACTTGCGCGCAGCGCGCCTGAGGTCGTGTTCGTGGACGATTGCTTTGGCGTGGCCGTAGGCGAGGTTGTGCTCGCCGCGCAGCCAGCTGACCTTTTCATCGAAACGGAAGAGAGCGGGGCCCTCGTCGACGGCGCGCAGCCAGTCGGCGATTTCCCGGCCGGTGCACTGCGGGATACGAGAGAGCATGTTCCGGTGGGTCTCTTCGGAGAAGAGCTGAGACATCGGCGCCTCCGGACGCGGTCGATGCTGGTTCTTCCGCCCACCGTGCCTGAGCGTTCGGGCGTTGGCAACCACCCGGGAGTGGCGCATAGGCTCACGGCGTGCTTGACGTGACCCCCTTGCAGACCGCCGTGGACGCCCTCGCCGACCGCCTCCGCGCGCTGCCGCAGAGCAGGCTCGACCAGGGAGCGGCGGCCGAAGCGCTCGCCCTGGCGCGGCGGTTGGCGACCCGGGCGCAGCTGCTGGAGCGGCCGGGCGAGTCCCCGTACGAGCTACCGGACGCCGGAATGTTCGCGGTCGGCGACCAGCTGGCGGTGGCCGGACACGATCTGGTCGAGGCGCTGCGGGCCGCGGCGGCACGGTTGGCCGACGGGGCGGGGGACTCTGACGCGAAAGCGGCCCCCGCCGGCGAACTGGCGGAGGCCGTACGGGACGTCCGGGCGGTGGCGGACCGCTGCTGAGGTCCGCCGCGCCGGTCAGAGCGAGGCGATGACGCGGTCCGCGAGGATGTAGACGCTCTCCTCGCGGGACTCGCCCCAGGAGAAGGTCAGCGCGTACGCCCCGGAGATACCGGAGCCACCCAGGAGGACGGGGGTGCGCCCGGCGTGCAGGGCGGCGGCCACCCGCTCCGCGGTCTCGCGCTGTCCGGGGGTCAGGCAGAGCGTGGTGCCGTCGGCGAAGACATAGACGTCCAGGGTGCCCAGCGGGCCGGGGCGGACGTCGGCGAGCGGGGTGGCGTCCTGCGCCAGCTCCTCCAGGCGCGCCACGGTGCGCTCATGATCACTGATCACCGGGGAGGGCGAGAAGTCCGGGTGCGAGGGGTGGCGCCGGCGCGCGGCGGCCAGCTCGGCGGACTCGGCCTCCTCGACCGGCTCCAACTCCGGCGCGTCCAGGGCGTCCAGCGCCTCCAGGGACTCCATCGCCTCCAGGGCGTCCGGGCCCAGCAGTGGCTCCAGGCCGGCCGGGTCCGCCTGGCGGGGCAGGAACGGCTGGGTGTCGAGCCGGTCGTACTCCGGGCGGTCGGACGGGTCGCGCTGGTCGGCGCGGGGGTCCAGCAGGCTCTCGTCGCCGAGCCCGACCAGCCCGCCGAGCAGGGACGGGGCGTCGGCGGCGTCCCGGGCCTCCTGGGCGGCCCAGAAGGCGCGGGCCTCGGCGAGTTCGCGCTCCCGCTCCTCGGCCAGCGCGTCCGCGACGGCGGCGCGTATGTCCGCGAGCGGGGTCTCGGCGGCCGGTACGGCGCGCGCGGCGGGAATGGCCGCGGCGGCCTGGGACGCGGCGGCGGCGTCGGCCGCGGTGTCCTGACGGACGGCGAGGAGATCGGCGTGCAGCTGGGCGATCTGCCGGCGCAGGGCGCGGGCGGTGCGCAGGGCGGCGGCGCCCAGCGCCACGGCGGTGGCCGCGGCCAGCAGCAGGACGAGGGTGGTGACGTTCATGCCGAAACCTCTCTCCGTTCCGTCCCGCATGCGCGAGACGCGCACCTCTTGATGCGCTCGGGGTGCTCGCTCATGCGTCCTCCCCACTTCGCTCGGCGGCCCTGTTCCCACGGACCGCGCATCGGTAACCGGACTTCCCCGGCCGTCGGACGGGGCCCCCTAGTTGATGCGCTCGCCCGGGATCACGCCTGGTAGCGGCTCGGTCACCGGCGTACTCCCGTTAGCAGAATGTTCTCCGACTTCCTACATCAGGCTGCCGGGGGTCGGCGACCGCACCTTGCGCCCTATGCCCCGAAATGGCGGGGAGTCAGGGCTCTGTGAGGGGTGGCGCCACCGCGCTGACCTGCAAGAACGCCTCTCCCCCAGGGCGTTGGTCACAATCCTGGGGGAGATTGGGTCGCGATCTCGTTACCGAGTGGCGCAGGTCACGCCGTGTCGCCGCCCGTGTTCACGCGAGTGCGAAGGGTGTGCGCGGGGCGGGAGTTGGTCCGTTTTGCCGCGCACGGCGGTGGGTGGGGCCAGGAGGCTGGCCCCTACCCTCCGCTACAGCTCAGCTCAGCTCAGCCGCGCGCGCTCATGGTCGCGCTGGGCTTCGCTTCCGCTGCGGGCGGATGCCGGGCACTCGTTCCTCGCACCCGGCCTCCACCCTCCGCTACAGCTCAGCTCAGCCGCTCGATCACCATCGCCATGCCCTGGCCGCCGCCGACGCACATCGTCTCCAGGCCGAACTGCTTGTCGTGCCACTGGAGGGAGTTGATGAGCGTGCCGGTGATGCGGGCGCCGGTCATGCCGAAGGGGTGGCCGACGGCGATGGCGCCGCCGTTGACGTTGAGGCGGTCCAGGTCGATGCCCAAGTCCCGGTAGGACGGGATCACCTGGGCGGCGAACGCCTCGTTGATCTCGACCAGGTCGATGTCGGAGACCGAGAGGCCGGCCCGCTGCAGGGCCTGCTTGCTGGCCTCGACCGGGCCGTAGCCCATGATCTCGGGGGACAGGCCGGAGACGCCGGTGGAGACGACCCGGGCCAGCGGGGTCAGGCCCAGCTCGCGCGCCTTGGTGTCGGACATGACGACCAGCGCCGCGGCGCCGTCGTTCAGCGGGCAGCAGTTGCCGGCGGTCACCAGGCCGTCGGGGCGGAAGACCGGCTTGAGGCCGGAGACGCCCTCGACGGTGACGCCGGCGCGCGGGCCGTCGTCCTGGGAGACGACGGTGCCGTCGGGCAGCGTGACCGGGGTGATCTCCCGCTCCCAGAAACCGTCGTTGATCGCCTTCTCGGCGAGGTTCTGGGACCGCACGCCGAACTCGTCCATGTCCTGGCGAGTGACGCCCTTGAGGCGGGCGAGGTTCTCCGCGGTCTGGCCCATGGAGATGTAGGCGTCCGGGATCAGGCCGTCCTCGCGCGGGTCCTGCCAGCCGGCGCCCGCCTCCTCGGCGCGCGCCGCGGTACGGGCCTCGGCGTCGGCGAAGAGCGGGTTGTGGGTGTCCGGCAGGCCGTCGGAGCTGCCCTTGACGCTGCGCGAGACGGTCTCGACACCGGCCGAGATGAAGACGTCGCCCTCGCCGGCCTTGATGGCGTGCAGCGCCATGCGGGTCGTCTGGAGCGAGGAGGAACAGTAACGGGTGATGGTGCACCCCGGGAGGTGGTCCATCCCCATCTGGACGGCCACGATGCGGCCGAGGTTGTGGCCCTGCTCGCCGCCGGGGAGGCCGCAGCCGAGCATCAGGTCGTCGATGTCCCGGGGGTCCAGCTCGGGGACCTTGGCCAGGGCGGCCTGGATGATCGACGCGGTCAGGTCGTCCGGGCGGACGTCCTTGAGCGAGCCCTTGAAGGCGCGGCCGATCGGGGAGCGGGCGGCTGAGACGATCACGGCTTCGGGCATCACACGGCTCCAAGTGCGCGGGAAATGGGCGGACTGTGTGGGAAGTTACCCGCACGTACAGCTGAGGTCACGGGGTGGGTGCTGTGATGCGGGCCTCTTTTCTAAGCGGGCGCTTATAGGAACGGGGCGGGGCCGCCGGGTATTCCCGTACGGCCCCGCCCCGTTCCCACGCACACCGCTCACCGCCGGGCCGGCGGCCGCCCGCTCACGGGGTGACGGTCGACGGGCCGGTGCTCTCCGCGGCCGGCAGCTGACGGCGCCTGCGGTGTTTGAGCAGCGCCCAGGGGGCGCGGGAGGCGGTGACCTCCGTGCCGCCCTCGGAAGCCGCCTCGGCGGCCGCCTGCTCGACCGGCAGGATGCCCTCGCCACGGGCCGGCTCCGGCCGCTCGCCCTCCGGCCACAGGCCCAGCGAGGCGCACAGCGTCGGCAGCACCGCCATCGCGGCGGTGGCGTAGCCCTCGGCCGACGGGTGGTAGTTGTCCGGCCCGAACAGCTCCCGGGGACGCGCCTCGAACTCGGGGCCGAGCAGATCGCCGAGCGAGACCGTACGGCCGCCGCTCTCGATCACGCCGATGGTCTGGGCGGCGGCCAGCTGCCGGGAGAGCCGCCGGGCCACCCAGCGCAGCGGCTGGTAGACCGGCTCGACGCTGCCCAGATCCGGGCAGGTGCCGACGACCACCTCGCAGCCGACGGCGCGCAGCCGGCGCACCGCCTCGGAGAGATGACGGACGGACTGCGCGGGCGGCATCCGGTGGGTGACATCGTTGGCGCCGATCATGATGACGCAGACGTCCGGGACCTCGGCGCCCGCCGTCAGCATCAGCTCCACCTGGCGCTCCAGGTCGTCGGACTGCGCGCCGGGCAGCGCCACGTTGCGGAAGTCGACGGGCAGCTCGGAGAGCGCGGCCAGGCCGGAGGCGAGCAGGGCGCCCGGCGTCTGGGAGGCGCGGTGCACACCCTGGCCCGCGGCGGTGGAGTCGCCGAGGAAGCCCAGACGCAGCGGCGGGCGGTCGGTGCGGTGGCCGAAGGCGGCGCCGTAGCGGCCGTCGGCGCACGGCGGGATGTCGCTGGAGCCGCCGACCGTACGGCGGGCCAGCCGGACCTCGGTCAGCAGCACCCCGACGGTGGCGACGCCGAGCAGCCCGACCCCGCCGCCGCCGAACGCGGCGGCGGTGGCGATCCGGCGGGCCACGCGCGCCCTGGACATCGTCATCGGCATGGGCCGGGCACCTCCCCGTGCAGTGCGGGCGCGCCACGGCCCCGGGGGCCGGACGCGCGCTTGAAACGGCAAGAACTCCTACAACAGGGTGTTGCCCGTTCCTGCACGGAACGCAACGCACCCTTCCTCTAACGGACCCGGGCAATAGGCTGGCCGCACGGGCGCAGGAGAGCGTGCCCCCGACCGCGGAGACCACCGTGCAGTTTTACGATTCGATGATTGAGCTCGTCGGCAACACCCCGCTCGTGCGGCTCAACAACGTGACCAAGGGCATCCAGGCCACCGTCCTGGCGAAGGTCGAGTACTTCAACCCCGGCGGGTCGGTGAAGGACCGGATCGCCGTGCGGATGATCGAGGCCGCCGAGCAGTCGGGTGAGCTGCAGCCCGGCGGCACCATCGTCGAGCCCACCTCCGGCAACACCGGTGTGGGCCTGGCGATCGTCGCGCAGCAGAAGGGGTACAAGTGCATCTTCGTCTGCCCCGACAAGGTGTCGACGGACAAGATCAATGTGCTGCGGGCCTACGGCGCCGAGGTGGTGGTCTGCCCCACCGCCGTCGACCCGGAGCACCCGGACTCGTACTACAACGTCTCGGACCGGCTGGTGCGTGAGACGCCCGGTGCCTGGAAGCCGGACCAGTACAGCAACCAGAACAACCCGCGCTCCCACTACGAGAGCACCGGTCCCGAGCTGTGGGAGCAGACGGGCGGCCGGATCACCCACTTCGTGGCGGGCGTCGGCACCGGCGGCACGATCAGCGGCACCGGCCGCTATCTGAAGGACGCCAGCGACGGCAAGGTCAAGGTCATCGGCGCCGACCCGGAGGGCTCCGTCTACAGCGGCGGCTCCGGGCGCCCGTATCTGATCGAGGGCGTCGGTGAGGACTTCTGGCCGACGGCCTACGACCGTACGGTCGCGGACGGGATCGTGGCGGTCTCGGACAAGGACGCCTTCCAGATGACCCGGCGGCTGGCCAAGGAGGAGGGCCTGCTGGTCGGCGGCTCCTGCGGGATGGCCGTCGTGGGCGCGCTGGAGGTCGCCGCGAAGCTCGGCCCGGACGACGTGGTGGTCGTGCTGCTGCCGGACAGCGGCCGGGGCTACCTCTCCAAGATCTTCAACGACGAGTGGATGGCCGACTACGGCTTCCTGGAGGAGGGCGGTCCCGCCGCCCGCGTCGGTGACGTGCTCCAGCACAAGGAGGGCGCGCTGCCCTCGCTGGTGCACATGCACCCGGAGGAGACCGTCGGCGAGGCGATCGAGGTGCTGCGCGAGTACGGCGTCTCGCAGATGCCGATCGTCAAGCCGGGCGCCGGGCACCCCGACGTGATGGCCGCCGAGGTCGTCGGCTCGGTCGTCGAGCGCGAGCTGCTGGACGCGCTGTTCACCCAGCGCGCCTCGCTGACCGACCCGCTGGAGAAGCACATGTGCCCGCCGCTGCCGCAGGTCGGCTCGGGCGAGCCGGTCGCCGACCTGATGGCGGTCCTGGAGAGCGCGGACGCCGCGATCGTCCTCGTCGAGGGCAAGCCGAAGGGCGTGGTGAGCCGGCAGGACCTGCTGGCCTATCTGGCGCGCGAGGCCGGCAAGTAGCAGTGGTTCCCGGCGGCCGTCCTCCGGGGCGGCCGCCGCGCCGTGCCCGTCAAGGCGTCAACTGGCCGCCGGGAAAGGGGCCGTCGGAAAGAGGCCGTGGGGAAACGGGCCGTCACCGCAAGGTGTACGCGGGCGTCATGTGCGCGCAGCACACGCTTAACACGCGTCGGGCACAGTCATGGGTAGGCGACAAGGACCTCCGGAGCGGCTCCCGGACCTCCCTCATCGCCGCCCGGACGCGACCGGCCCTGACCCGGCGCGTCCCTCGCGGGGACCGCCGTCGTCCCGCCCCTGGCCCCCCGGCCGGGGTGCGGCGGTCCCCGCGACACCTTCCCCGGCCCGCTCCTGGCGGAGCCTCAGTCCACCGCGCCGTCGCCGCGGTCCGTCCGCGGACGCGGCGCCTGCCGGGTGCGCGAGCCGTGCACGGCGTTGACGCCGACGATGCCGGCCCAGGTCACCAGCAGGCCCGCCAGACCGGCGTACGCCGCCGCGACCGTGGACAGCGGGATGGCCAGCATCAGGGAGAAGGCGGCGAAGCCGAAGCGTTCCCAGAACTCCCTGCCGCCGCCCGCCTGGCGGGGTGGCAGGGTGCCGCGCGCCACCTGGATCTGCTGCTCGGCCAGCTGCCGCCGCACCCGCCGGTCGACGCCCGCCTCCAGCTTCTCCAGGAAGGACTCCAGCAGCTCCGCCTCGTACTCCGGCCCCAGCTCCTTGCGCGTCTGGAGGGTCGCGTCGAGTTCCTTGCGCAGTTCGGGGTCGTGTGTCGCCATGCTGCAGAGCGTACGGACGGTGAGCGGGCGGCGCGCTGGGGTTAACCCCCCGATCCGGCGGGGGTGTGCTCCCCTTCGAGCGTGCCGGTCCCCGCCGTGCGGGCGGTGTCGTGACGGGCGGCGAACCAGTACAGGACGGCCGGTACCGCGAGCCCGACCAGCCAGGAGATGTCGGCGCCGCCGAGCGGTGCCACCAGCGGGCCGGTGTAGAAGTGCGTGGCCAGGAACGGCAGCTGGGCCAGCACCCCGAGGACGTAGACCGTCAGCGCCCGGACGTTCCAGGCCCCGTAGCGGCCCTCGGGGTCGCTGAGCGCAGGGATGTCGTAACGCTCCTTGGAGATCAGGTAGTAGTCGACGAGGTTGATCGCCGACCAGGGTGTGAAGAACGTCAGCAGGAAGAGCAGGAAGTCCTTGAAGGACGTCAGGAACGAGTCCTTGCCCAGGAGCGCGACGGCGGTGCCGGCCACCATGATCCCGGCGATGTAGGCGGCGCGCCCGCGCGGGGAGAGGGTGCGCTGCCCGCGGAAGCCGCTGACGCTGGTGACCAGCGACATGAAGCCGCCGTAGGTGTTGAGGACGTTGATGGTGAGCTTGCCGAGCGCGATCACGAAGTAGAGGAACGAGGCGATCAGCCCCGCACCGCCCAGGCCGACGACATAGCCGACCTCGTGTCCCACGAACGCGGCCGGTGCCGCGGCGGCCGCCAGCGCGCCGAACGTCATCGACCACTGCGAGCCGAGCACCGAACCGGCCAGCGTCCACCAGAACGTGGCGCGCGCCGAGGTGTGCCGCGGGAGGTAGCGCGAGTAGTCGGCGACGTACGGGCCGAACGCCAGCTGCCAGGACGCCGAGAGGGAGACGGCGAGCAGGAAGACCGGCAGCCCGAAGCGGTGGTCGGCGAGGAGCGTGCCGAGGTCGGCGCGTTGCAGCAGCCGGATGCCGAGGTAGACGAAGGCCAGCGCGCAGACCAGGCCGGCGATCTTGCCGAGGGTGTGGATGAGGCGGTAGCCGACGGTCGCGGCGACGGCGGTGACCGCGGCGAAGAGCACGATCCCCGGCGTCTCCCCGAGGTGGGTCAGCTCGCCGACCGCCTGCCCGGCCAGCACGCTGCCGCTGGCGAAGAACCCGATGTACATCACGATGACCAGCGCCAGCGGGACCACCGCACCGCGCACCCCGAACTGCGCCCGGGAGGTGATCATCTGCGGCAGTCCCAGCCGGGGCCCCTGCGCGGAGTGCAGCGCCATCACCGCGCCGCCCAGGAGGTTGCCGAGCAGCAGCCCGATCACCGCCCAGAAGGCGTTCGCCCCGAAGACGACGGCCAGGGCGCCGGTGACGACGGCGGTGATCTGGAGGTTCGCGCCCAGCCAGAGGGTGAACTGACTGACCGCGCTGCCGTGCCGTTCCTCGTCGGGGACGACATCGATGGAGCGCCGTTCGACCACACCTGCCATGAATCCGCCTCGGGTCGCCGCCTGTATGGATTCATGCAGGATCGATGGCAGTGAATGGAAGGTCAATAGGTAGGGCCGATGACCACGGTTAATTACTGGTAACGGCGGCTTCGGGCGGCGGTCGCCCCGGGCAGCGGTCGCCTCAGGTGGCGGCTGTCGCGTCCAGCGGTCGCAGCTCCTCGGCGTAGGAGACCGAGAGTCGCCGCATCAGCCCGTCCTCGGTGATGTCGTACTGCCCCAGCCGCCACAACGGCGGCGAGTAGGCGTGCACCGACACCGCGTCGTCGGTCGCCCCGGTGAGCCGGTGGATGTGGTCCGGGCCGAAGCAGAACGAGGAGCCCGCGCCGACCGCGGTGGCCGGGTGCGCGCCGCCGATCCGGGGGTTGGACTCGGTCAGGACGCCCTGGACGACGCGCACCGCCCCCGAGGAGAGGTCGTGGTCGTGCCAGCCGGTGTCGTTCTGCCGGGTCCAGCACAGCAGCCAGACATCGACGAACTCGTCGCGGTAGAGGGAGGCGTAGTGCCGCTCGGTGTCGGAGAACGCGACCTGCTCGCGCCACAGGTCAGGGCGCGCGGCGAGCGCGTCGACCAGGGTCCGCAGCTCGCGCTTGTCGAGGGTGCGCTCGGGCAGTGCGGAGAACGGCTGCTCGCCGTCGGGGACCTCACGGGCAGCGGTGGCCTGGGAGGCGGTGTCCGTCATGGGCGGGCTCCATTCGTCGGGCCCAGGAGGCGGGCCGGGTTGGTGTGGCGCAGGGCGTGGACGGCGGCGTCCGAGCCGAGGTCGGGGAGGGCGGGCTCAAGAGGTGCGGCGCGCGGCGCCTCCCGCGGAGGGCGGTGGTGGGCGACGGGTCGGGCATAGGGGCGGTCGCTGCCGCTGACCACCACATCGATGCCGACGGCCCGGACGAGGGCGTCCACCGCACGGGTCCCGTAGGACGACGTCTCGTAGAAGACCCGGCAGTCCACCCGGCCGCGGTCCCGGCCGCCGCCGCGTGCGACCAGCCGCTCACCGTGCAGCGGCGCCAGGCCGGCCAGCGCGGCGAAGCAGACCCGCAGCTCCGGGTGGCGCGGCCGCCCGAAGGCCCGGAAGGCGAACCAGGAGGCGTGCAACTGCTGGACGTAGGGAACCAGGGCGGGCCACCAGGCGGGGGTGGGGGCGAGGTCCGGGGCGGGGGCGGGCGTGTCGGTGGGTGGTGCCGCGCCGGGGTGCACGAACAGTGGCTTGTCCTGCTCGGTGACAACGTCCAGCAGAGGTGCGCAGCGGGCCCAGCCCGCGGCGTCGAGGAGGGCGGTGGCGGGGAGCTGGAGGCCCACACAGCCGCGCGCCAGCGCACCCCGCAGCGCCGCGGTGTCCGGCTCGGCGCCGGAGAGGCAGGCCGAGGCCCAGACGCCGAAGGGGGCGGGCAGCTCCAGCGCGCCGTCATGGAAGGCGGCGAGCAGCGGGGCGGCCTCCGCGGGCGGCAGGTATTCGATGCCGAGCGGACTGGAGAGCGACACCAGGGCGCGGTCCAGTCCGTCGGCCTGGGCGAGCCGGGTGCGGGCCGCGGCGTCGTGGTCGGCGGGATCGACGGCGTACGGCGGCTCACCGGGCAGGTGCAGCGTCCAGCCGTCGAGCCGAGGCGGCGCGGTGCGGGACCGCAGCAGGGCCACGAACCCGGGCGGCCAGAGGTGCTGGTGGACGTCGGTGTGCACGGGCCTCCCTTCGGGGCGGCGCGGTCGGGCGAACGGCACCCGCGGCCGGGCCCGCCGCGCTGAACCGCTTCACTTAACCGATTAACTGATGCGCTTAAGTGAAACGGTTAACAGCCGTCGCTGTCAAGACACACCGGCCCCGCCGGGCCGTGCGCGCCACCGGGCGCGGCCGCATCGTGGCCGGGCGCGGCGCCCTCCTTGGGTAGGCTTCCGGGCATGGCCAGGCCCAATAAGCGCACCACCCTCCGCGAGGTGGCCGAGGCCACCGGACTCTCCACCGCCGCCGTCTCCTACGCGCTGCGCGGCAAACACGTCTCCAAGGAGACCGAGGAGCGGGTGCGCAGGGCCGCCGCCGAGCTCGGCTACGAGGCCGACCCGATCGCCCGCGCGCTGGCCAGCGGCCGTACGAGCACGGTCGGGGTGCTCGCCGGAGACCTGCAGGACCTGTGGCAGCAGCACCTGATGGCCGCCATAGGGCGTGAGCTGCTGGCGGGGGACCGCTACGCACTGATCCTCGACGCCGGCGGCGACCCCGTACGCGAACTGGCCCTTGCCAAGCAGCTGCGGGACCAGCGGGTGGACGGTCTGCTGGTCTCGCCCGTCGATCCGTCCGCCGAGGGCTGGTCGGTCATCGCCGACGCCGTGCCGGTGGTCTCCATCGGCGACGCGCTGAGCCGGGCCCGTACGGCGGGTGAGGTGCTCTTCGACAACCGGGCGGGCATCGACGCGGTCCTCGACTACCTCCGCGGACTGGGCCACGGCCGGGTCACCGTGCTGACCCCGACCGGCCCCTCCACCCCCGACCGCCCCGCCGACGTCTATGTCCGCGAGGCCGCCGACCGCCTCGGCATCGAGGCCGAAGTCCTGCCCTGCCCGCAGGAGTTGGACGCGGCGACCGCGATGGCCCGCCGTGTCCTGGCCAACAGCCCGGACGGCCGCCGCCCGGCCGGCGCGCTCGCCCCGCCCACCGCCGTCTTCTGCTTCTCCGACTCCATCGCCTACGGCGTCTACGCGGCCGCCGCCGAGGCCTCCCTCACCGTCGGCCGCGACCTCTCCGTCGTCGGCTTCGACGACCACCCCGTCTCCCGGGTCCTCACCCCGCCCCTGACCACCGTCGACTGGGGCCTGACCGACATCGCCAAGGAGGCCGCCCGCCTCGCGGTCGCCGCCATCGAGGGCCGCCGCGTCCGCCGCAAACGCATCCTGTGCGCCCCCCGCCTCTCGGAACGGGGCTCGGCGGCGGCGCCCGCGCGGGGGTGAGGCCGCGGGCGGCCGCCGCCGAACGACGCGCAGTGGACGCGTGACCGGGGCATCGGACCCGTGGGCCGGCCCGGCCGCGTGGACTGCGCCGGGCCCGCCGTCCCCGTCCGGGCTCCGGCTGCACGGTGCCGTGCTGAGGAGCAGACTGGTGCCGGGCGCTCCGGTACGGTCGGGGCGTGTGTACCGGTGGTCGGCCGACGGGCGGATGGGCGGGTCCTCGATGAAACGGTCCTCGACGGACGAGGCCGCGGCGGCGGGTGAGGCCGCGGAGCGGCGCGGTGGCGCGGCGGTGGACGGGGGCGTGCCGCAGGGGGAGCCGGCGGAGCGGCTGGAGGCGCACCGTACCGAACTGACAGGCTACTGCTACCGGATGCTGGGGTCGGCGTTCGAGGCCGAGGACGCCGTGCAGGAGACCATGGTGCGGGCCTGGCGGAGCTACGACCGGTTCGAGGGGCGTTCCTCGCTGCGGTCCTGGCTCTACCGGATCGCCACGAACGTCTGCCTGGACCTGCTCAAGGGCAGTCAGCGCCGGGCCCGGCCGATGGACCTCGCCTCCCCGTCGAGCGTGGACGCCCCGATCGGCACGGGGCTGCCGGAGGCGACCTGGATCGGGCCCGTCCCGGACCAGCGGGTGCTGGCGTCCGCCGGGGACCCGGCGGAGACCGCCGTCGCCCGGGAGTCGATCCGGCTGGCCTTCATCTCCGCGCTGCAGCGGCTGGCGCCCCGGCAGCGCGCGGTGCTGATCCTGCGGGAGGTGCTGAGCTGGTCGGCGAGCGAGGTCGCCGAGCTGCTGGGCAGTTCGGTCGCCTCGGTCAACAGCGCGCTGCAGCGGGCCCGCGCCACCCTCGCCGCGTCCGGTGACGGCGCCGCCGACGCCCCGCGGCAGCCGCTGGACGAGGCCCAGGAGGCGCTGCTGCGGCGCTATGTCGACGCCTTCGAACGGTTCGACATGGACGCGCTCACGGCCGTGCTGCACGAGGACTCCACGCTGTCCATGCCGCCGTACGCGCTGTGGCTGCACGGCCGCGGCGACATCCTGAAGTGGCTGCTCGGGCCGGGCGGCGGCTGCGAGGGGTCGCGTCTGGTGCCGGTCCGGGCGAACGGCCGGGCGGCGTTCGGGCAGTACCGCGCGGACGGCACGCCCTGGGCGATCCAGGTCATCGAGGCGGCGGACGGCCGGGTCACCGCGCTCCAGTGCTTCCTGGACACCGAGCGGCTGTTCCCGCTCTTCGGGCTGCCGCTGCGCCACGACGGTCCCGGGGTCAGCTCAGCTTCTGCTTCCTGAGCCAGGCCTCGGCCACCCGGTCCGGGTCCCGCTTCTCCTTGTCGACGAGGCGGTTGAGTTCGGTGAGCTGCGGGGTGGTGAGGGTGTTGCCGAGGCGGGCGAGGGCCTTGCGGACCGTGGAGTCGGCCTTGCGGGCGGCGATCAGCGGCACGATGTGCTGGGCGGGGATCAGGTTCTTGGGGTCGGCGAGCAGCACCCAGCCGTTCGCCGCGGTGTCGACGTCGGTGGTGAAGACGTTGGCGATGTCGATGTCGCCCTTCTTCAGGGCGCCCTTGACCAGCGGACCGGACGAGTCCAGCGCCTTGAACTCCTTGAACTCCACGCCGTACTTCTCCTTGAGCCCGACCAGCCCGACCACCCGCTTCTTCATCTCGGCGGCGGCGCCGAAGACCAGCTCGCCGTCCGCCTTGCGCAGGTCGGCGAGCGTCTTCAGCCCGTAGCGGTCGGCGGTCTCCCGGGTCACGGCGAAGCTGTCGCGGTCCTCGGCGGCGGCGTACGGGAGGACTTCGAGGCCGTTGGGCAGCACGGTGGCCAGCGCGTTCTGCATCGCGCCCGCCTCGGTCTCGGTGGCGTGCTTGTCCAGGTAGAGCAGCAGGCTGCCCTGGTACTCGGGGAGCAGATCGATGTCGCCGGAGCGCAGGGCGGGGACCACGATCTCGCGGGAGCCGAGGTTGGGCTTGACGGTGGTCTTGACGCCGGCGGCGTTCAGCACGCCCGCGTAGAGGTAGCCGAGGATCTGGTTCTCGGTGAAGTTGGCGGTGCCGATGGTCAGTCCGCCGCTGCTGCTGCCGCTGTCACCGCCGACGCCGTTGCCCTTGAGGGAGGTGATGCCGGAGGAGCAGGCGGCCAGCAGCGGGGCCGAGGCGCCGGCGAGGAGCGTGGTCAGGACGGTACGGCGGTTCATGGGCGGGACTCCTCGGGACGGAGGGACGGGGCGGCGGTGCCCGGCGGGCGGCGCGGTGCTCAGCGGGCGGTGGCCGGGCGGCCGCGGAACAGCAGCCGGGTCAGACCGCCCAGTGCCAGGTCGGCGGCGACGGCGAGCACGGCGACCAGCGCCGCGCCCCCGAGGACCTGCACCAGGTCGCGCTGCGCCAGGCCGTCGAAGACATAGCGGCCCAGCCCGCCGAAGCTGACGTAGGCGGCGATGGTGGCGGTGGCGACGACCTGCACGGTCGCCAGCCGGATGCCGGTCATGATCAGCGGGAGCGCGAGCGGGAGTTCGACCTGCCAGAGGACCTGGCGGCCGCGCAGCCCCACCCCCTTGGCGGCGTCCCTGACCTCGGGGTCGACGGCGGCCATGCCCGCGTACGTGTTGGTGATGATCACCGGCACGGCGAGCGCGACCAGGGACACGTACACCGGCCAGACGCTCAGCCCGCCCGCCAGGAACACCAGGGTGACCAGGCCGACGGTGGGCAGCGCCCGGCCGAACGAGGCGAGGTTGACGGCGAGGAAGGCGCCCCGGCCGGTGTGCCCGATGAGCAGGCCGACCGGCAGGGCGATCACGGCCGCGGCGAGGGTGGCCAGCACCGAGTACTCCAGGTGCTCCGCGACGCGGACGGCGATGCCCTCGGGGCCGGACCACTGGGCCGGACTGGTCAGCCAGGCGGCGAGGTTCTTCAGGAGTTCGAGCATCGGCGCGTCACGCTGCCTTCCGCCACAGAGAGGGGCGCTGCCGGGAGGTGCCGCGCCGCCAGGGGGTGCACAGCCACTGGACGGTCACCAGCAGCGCGTCGGCGACCAGGGCGAGCAGCAGGGTCAGGGCCACACCGGCGACGACCGGGGTGGGGTAGTTGCGCTGGAAGCCGTCGGTGAAGAGCTGGCCGAGGCCGCCGTAGCCGATGTAACTGGCCACGCTGACCAGGGAGATGGACATCACGGTGGCGACCCGTACGCCCGCCATGATCACGGGGAGGGCGAGCGGCAGCTCGACGGTGAGCAGGGTGCGCAGCGGCCGGGTCCCCATCGCCTCGGCGGCCTCACGGGCCTTGGCCGGGACCGCGTCCAGCCCCTCGACGGTGTTCCGCACCAGCACGACCAGGGTGTACGCGGTCAGCCCGACGATCGCGGTGGTGCGGGTGAGACCGGTGACCGGCAGCAGCAGGACGAAGAAGGCCAGGGAGGGGATGGTGTAGAGGATGTTGGAGGCGCCGAGCACGAAGCCGCGCAGCGGCCGTACGCGGTGCGCGAGGACCGCCAGCGGCAGTGCGATCAGCAGGCCGAGGAGGACCGCGGGGACGGCGGTGGCGAGGTGGTCGGCGGTGAGCCGGGCCAGCTCGTCGGCGTGGTCGGGGAACCAGCCCCATTCGATGGTCATGCGGAGCGCTCCGGGGCGGCGTCGGCCTCGGGGGACGCGGCGCCGCCGGTGTCCCCGGAGGCGGGCGGCTCAGCGGCGGGCTCCTGGGGGGACTGCGCGGCGGACTCCTTGGCGGCCGCCGCCCGGCCCGCCTCCGTGTGGCTGCGGCCCGCCCGGTCGTGGATGGCGTCGCGGGAGGTGAGGCCGGTCAGCACGCCGTCGGCGGAGACCCGGGCGACCGCGGCGGCGGGGGAGGAGACCGCCTCGTTGAGCGCGGAGAGCAGCGAGTCGGTGTCGCGCAGCGGCCGGACGGCCTCCAGGGGGGCCTCGCCGGCCGTGCCGCCGGAGGGCAGCGCGTCGGTGTCCAGCCAGCCCAGCGGTTCGCCGCGCGGGGAGGTCACCAGGCGCCAGCGGTTGCCGTCGCGGGATATCGCGCCGACCGGCTCGTCCGCGCGTATCTCCCGGCCGGGCGCGTAGGGGACGTCCGCGAGGGTGGTGAGCGAGAGCAGCTTCAGCCCGCGCTCGGCGCCCAGGAAGTCCGCGACGAAGTCATCGGCCGGACGGGCCAGCAGTTCGGCGGGCGCGGCGCACTGGACCAGCCGGCCGCCGGTGCGGAAGACCGCGATCCGGTCGCCCAGCCGGACCGCCTCGTCGATGTCGTGGGTGACGAAGACGACGGTCTTGCGCAGCTCCTCCTGGAGCCGCAGCAGCTCGTTCTGCAGCTGGGTGCGGACGACCGGGTCGACCGCGCCGAACGGCTCGTCCATCAGGAGCACGGGCGGATCGGCGGCGAGCGCACGGGCCACGCCGACCCGCTGCTGCTGGCCGCCGGAGAGCTGGTGCGGATAGCGCCTGCCGGCGTCGGCGGGCAGGCCGACCAGCTCCAGCAGCTCGGCGGCGCGGGCACGGGCCTTGCGCCGGCCCCAGCCCAGCAGCAGCGGGACGGTCGCGATGTTGTCCAGGACCGTACGGTGAGGGAAGAGGCCGGACTGCTGGATGACGTAGCCGATGCCGCGGCGCAGCTCGGCGGCGTCCGCCCGCTGGATGTCACGGCCGCCGACGCTGACCGTGCCGGATGTCGGCTCGACCATGCGGTTGACCATCCGCAGGGTGGTCGTCTTGCCGCAGCCCGACGAGCCGACGAGGACGGTGACACCGCCCTCGGGGAGGTCCAGGGACAGCTCGTCCACGGCGGTGGTGCCGTTCGGGTATCGCTTGCTGACTGCGTCGAACTTGATCATCCGCTGCCCCTTGCCCGGCCTGCATATGGTCATGCAGAGTCTTAGGCGCGTGAATAGAAGTCAATAGGTGGTGGGGGATCGCCCGTTACCCCGCCCGTTGCTTCGGGTCACCGTACGGAACGAGGTGTCGGACTTCTGTCCACAAAGCGCGTTATATGAGGGAGTTGAGCCCCTTGGTTTCTCACATGCTGGACAGCGGTCGACGCGTCACACTCGACGGAGCCGCGCTGCGCACCACCGATATCGCCGCCCTCGCCGACCGCACCGCACACCCCGCGCCGCCCGACCCCAAGGCCTACGCCCGTGCCGAGGAGTCCTGGGAAACCGCCCGCCGCCTCGCCGCCACCGGCCGGGTCTACGGGCGCAGCACCGGCGTCGGCGCCAACCGCACGGAGGACGTCGGGGCCGCCGACGCCGACCACGGACTGCGGCTGCTGCGCAGTCACGCCGGTGCGATCGGCGACCCGCTGCCCGGCCGCGAGGTGCGGGCCATGCTCGCGGTACGCGCCAACCAGCTGCTGGCGGGCGGCGCGGGTCTGAACCCCGCCGTGATCACCGCGCTCCTCGACGCCCTGGACAGCGGCGCCCACCCCGTCGTCAACGAACACGGCGCCGTCGGCACCGGCGACCTGGCCGCGCTCGCCCAGACCGGCCTCGCCCTGGCCGGCGAACACCCCTGGCACTGTGCGCCCGGCGGCCGGGCCCCCGCCCCCCTCGCCCTCGACAACAACGACGCCCTCGCCCTGATCAGCAGCAACGCCCTCACCTTCGGCCAGTCCGCGCTCGCCCTCGACGAGCTGCGCCGGCTGCTGGCCGCCTCGCTCCCGGTCGCCGCGCTCTCCCTGCTCGCGGTCGGCGGCTCCGCCGAACCCTTCGCCGAACCGGTTCTGCTCGCTCGCCCGCACCCCGGCTCAGCGGCCGCCGCCACCCGGCTGCGCACCCTCTCCGGCATCCCGCCCCGCCCCACCCCGCCCCTCGGCCGCATCCAGGACCCGTACGGCTTCCGCTGCCTCCCGCAGATCCACGGCCCGGCGCTGGACGCCGCCGACACCCTGGACCGGGTGCTGACCGTCGAGGTGAACGCCGCCGCCGAGAACCCGCTGATCAGCATCGAGGACCAGGCCGCCTACCACCACGGCAACTTCTACGCCGCCCACGCCGCGCTCGCCCTGGACACCTTCCGGCTGGCCGTGCTCCAGACCGCCCGGTTGTCCACCGCCCGGCTCGCCGCGCTCTCCGAGCCCGACCTCACCCGGCTGCGGCCGTTCCTCGGCGACGCGGCGCCCGCCAGCTCCGGCGTGATGATCCTGGAGTACGCGGCCGGCGCGGCACTCGGCGAGATGCGCGCGGTCTCCCACCCGGCCTCGCTCGGCCACGCCGTCCTCTCCCGCGGCGTCGAGGAACAGGCCAGCTTCGCCTCCCTCGGCGCCCGCCAGGCCCTGCGTGCCTGCACCTACTACCGCCAGATCCTCGCCTGCGAACTGGTCGCCGCCATACGCGCGCTGCGCCTGCGCTCCCTGGAACCCGACCCGGGCCTCCCCTTGGCCGCTGCTTACCACCTTGCCGCCGAGGTGCTTGATCCGCGTATGGAGGACCGGCCTCTTACCGACGATGTGGGGGTGGCCATGGGGGTGCTGGATGGGCTGGCGGGGGTGTGAGGGGGCCGGTGTTCGGCGGCCGGGCTGGTGCTGCGCGGTGTGCGGCGGGCTGGGGTGCCGGTGGCAGCGGCGGTCTCGTACGGCGCGGGGCTCGGCGTTCGGTGGGGCCGTCGGTGTTCCGGTGGGGGCGTACGGCGGTGGGGTGGCCGGTCTCCGGCGGGGCTGCCGGTGGCCGGGCGGCGGCGTACGGCCGGATCGTGTCGCGTGCGCGGACCGGAGCGGGCCAGGAATTCCGTACAGTCGGTCGACACAGGACAAGGCCCCGACCGGGCCGGGAAGAAGAGGCGATGAGCGGGGACGGGGACAACGGCGGCGGTATCGGCGGCGCGGCCGGTGACGGGCCGCGGGACGAGGCCGGTACGACGCGGGGCGCACGGGGCTCGCGGGGCGCCGTGGGCCCGGACTCCGGAACGGGTGCCGGGGCGGGGGCTGCGACGGATGCGGGTGCGGGTGCCGGGGCGGAGTCCGGTGTGGATTCCGGTCCTGGCTCCGGGGCGGGCTCCGGTGGGGAAACCGGCACCGCCGCCCGCCTCCAGAAGCTGTTCGAGGGCCACCGGCTGACCCCCACCCAGCGTCGGATCGCCCACTGCATGGTGCGCCGGGCCGCCGACGCGCCCTTCCTCTCCAGCGTCGAACTGGCCGAACTGGCCGGTGTCAGCCAGCCGTCCGTGACCCGCTTCGCCGTCGCCCTCGGCTTCGACGGCTACCCGGCGCTCCGCCGTCATCTCCGTGAGGTCGCCCCCGCGGACAAGCCGGCCGACGCCGGCTCCGCCAACGAGTACCAGCAGGCCGTGCAGGCCGAGATCGACAACCTCCGCCATCTCGCCGCCGCCCTCGCCGACCCGTCGCCGGTGATCGAGGCCGGTCGCCTCTTCGCCGCCTCCCGCCCGCTCCCCGTCCTCGGCCTGCGCGCCGCCACCGCCCAGGCCGCCGGCTTCAGCTACTTCGCGCGCAAGGTGCACCCCGACGTCCGGCTGCTGGACGAGGGCGGCACCCTGCTCACCGACCGCATCGACGCCGCCGTACGCGCCGGGGCGAGCGCCCTTCTCTGCTTCGCGCTGCCCCGCCACCCCCGCGAGGTCGTCGACGCGCTGGAGTACGCCCGCACGGCCGGCCTGACCGTCGTCACCGTCGCCGACAGCGCCTTCGCTCCCGTCGCCCACCACACCGACCTCCTCCTCCCCGCCCCCGTCGGCACCGGCCTGGCCTTCGACACGGCCTGCGCGCCCATGCTGCTGGGCCGCGTCCTCCTGGAGGCGATGTGCGACGCCCTGCCGGACGCCCAGGCCCGCCTGGAGGAATTCGACGCGAGGGCGGCGGCACGGGGGCTGTTCGTGGAGTGAGCCGGGGCGGTTCCCGGGCCCTTCGGGGTGTGGGCGAAAACTGCTCGTGGCGTGAGTTGTGACGCCCGTGGCGTCGGCCGCGTTGCTCATGGCGTCGGCCGTGTTGCCCGTGGAGCGACGTGGCGCTGTCCGTGGAACGAAGTGGCGCTGTCCGCGGAGTGACGTGGCGGCGTGACGTGGAGGCGTGGCGTGAGGGGCCGGGCGGGCGTCACTCGTTCCGGTGGCGCCCGCACGTCGTAGCGCCCTCCGCCCGCTCTCCCCACTCCCTCCCCGCTCCCTCCCCACGCCTTCCCCGCTCCGCTCCCGCCCGCCCCGGCCGGTCGCTCCGCTCCCGCCCGCCCCGGCCGGTCGCTCCGCTCCCGTCCGTCTCAGGGAATCCTCATCCGGGCTGGCTACGATCCGCCGCCGGTACAGGTGCGCCGTCGCCGGGTGCCGGTCAGCTCCGGGGGCCTTCCGGACGGCTGCCGGACGGGCAGGGCGTAGCGGTCTCGGGGCGAGGAGGTCTGTCGTGGGGCGTGGGGCGTATGCGCTGGCGCGGGTGGCGGTGGTGGTACGGGCACCGGCCGGCTGGCTGTGGTGGCCGGGGCTGTTGGCCGCGGGGGTCGGGGCGCTGGTGCCGGGACTGACCGGCCGGACGGCCGGAGCCGCGGTCGGCGCGGTGCTGTTCGTGGGCGCGGCGCTCGTGGCGTTCACCGCGCGGCGCGGCCGGTACACGGCGCTGGCGAGCGGCGCGGCACGGGCCGGGAGGGCCGTCATCCTCCAGGACCGGGCGGTCACCCTCCGGGTCTGGCGACGGGCGCACCGCTGGCGCCTGCTGCTCGCCTTCTTGGCGGCGGTCGCCTCGTCGGCCGTGCTGCCGACGGCCGGCGGTCTGCTGATGGCCGGCGCCGCGCTCGGACTGTGGGGCAAGGCCCGGTGGCTGGGCCGCTGGGAACGCCGGCACGAGGCCCTCCTGTGGGTCCGCCCCGAGGCCGCCCGGCATGGCGGCCCGACGGGCAAGGAGGTCCATGGCTACGCACTGACGGGACCCGCAGCGGGGGACGCGCGGCCGGGCGGGGCGCGGGCGGGGGACGCACGGGCTGTCGGGGCGCGGGCCGGTGGCGCGCGTGCCGGGGGCTGAGGGGCGGTGACCGCGGGACCGGCGGACGCTGTGCGGTCTCGTCGGTCCCGTTCGGCTACGCCCGGCCGAGGTGGCGGAGGGACTCGGTGTGGGCGGCGCCGCTTTCCGCGGTGAGGTCCTCCAGGGTCTGCGGGGTGCGGATGGTCGCGAAGCGGATCGTGCCGTCCGCGTCCGGTGCGTAGCCGTAAATCCCGGGGCGGGGGAGGGAGTTGTAGGCGAAGTGGGTGGAGAAGTAGTACGCGCCGGTGTCCAGGAGGGCGGCGTGATCGCCGGACTCCAGGAGGGGCAGCGGACGGTTCTCGGCGACCAGGTCGCCCGCGAAGCAGCACGGCCCCGCGATGTCCTGGGCGACCGGATCACCCGTCTTGGGGCGCCCCTCGGCGTCGTAGGCGCCGACGCGGATCGGCCAGGCCTCGGGGACGAAGACGGTACGGGTGGCGACCTGGGCCCCGGCGTGGGTGACCGCGATCGGCCGGCCGCCGGCCGACTTCGCGTACTCGACGCGGGCGAGGACCGTGCCGTGCTTGGCCAGCAGTGAGCGGCCGAACTCGGTGACCAGGCCGTAGCGTCCGGACAGCAGGCCGGGGACGGCGGCGTGGAGCCGCGCCGCGTACTCGCGGTAGGTCGGGGCCTGGGTGTCCGAGGAGAAGTTCACCGGCAGGCCGCCGCCGATGTCGAGGGTGTCGATCTGGCGTCGCCCGGCCCGCTCGTTGATCTCCTCGGCCAGGAGGAACAGGGCCTCCACGCCCGAGGTCATCAGCTCCAGCGGCATGCCCTGGGAGCCGACGTGGGCGTGCAGCCGGGTCAGCCACGGACGCTCGAGGGCGGCGCGTATCACCCACTCGCGGGCGCCCTCGTCGCGCAGCCCGACACCGAACTTGGAGGTGTCGGTGGCGGTGCTCATCGCCCCGATGCTGCCGCCGCCGATCTGCGGGTTGACCCGCAGGCCGATGGGCGCGGTGCTCGGCGCGGAGGACATCAGCGCGTCGATCCGCGCCAGTTCCTCGGGGTTGTCGGCGTTGACGGCGATCCCGAGGGCCAGCGCCTCGCGCAACTCGGCGTGGGTCTTGGCGGGCGAGTCCAGCACGGTCCGGGCGACCGGCACCCCGGCGGCACGGGCCAGCGCCAGCTCACCGGGGCTGGCCACCTCGCAGCCGAGCCCCTCCTCCGCGAGCAGCCGCAGGACGGGGACGAGCGAGGCGGCCTTCACCGCGAAGGCATGCAGGACCGGGGTGTCCGGTGCGGTGAACTCCTCGAACGCGGCGCGGAGTTCACGTGCCGAGCGGCGGATTCCGGCGATGTCCAGCAGCCCGGCAACGGGCTCGCCGGGCCCCACCAGGCCCTCGGCAACGGCTGTCTGTACGGCACGGTCTCGGTCCGTGAAGCTCATGGGACAACTCCATCATTGGGTGGGGGTGTCACGCCAATGGACATCGAATGCGCTGGTCAGGCCGCTACTGACCCACGCCCCCGACCCGCCCGACGCCAGATGCCGCCGCTCTCAGGGCGTCGAACGACCCCGGATGCCGCCGGCCCACCCCAGCAGATGCCTCCGGCCCCGGGGGCGGGCCGGAGGCATCTGCTGGGGTGGGGACGATCCGGGCGCCGCCCGGGACGCCCTCCCTCTCAGGTCGCCGAGCCTCCGCTCAGCCCCGCCTTGCCCTGGCGTTCGGTGAGGCGGGAGCCCGACTCGCGGCGGGCGGCGCGGCGCAGGAGCGGCACGGCGAGGAGGAAGCCGAGGACGGCCCAGGCGGTGAGTACCAGGGCCACCGTCGGAAGCTCCCAGGAACCGGCTGGCTCCGCGGCCCGTGCGGCGTCCGGCAGCAGGGAGGAGCGCAGACCCTGGGCCACCCACTTGAGCGGGAAGACGGAGGCGATCTTCTGGACCATCTCGGGCAGTGTGGAGAGCGGGAACATCGCCCCCGAGGTCATCAGCAGCGCCATCACCGGCAGCATGATCAGCGCAATCGCCTCACGCGGGTTGGGCAGCACGGCGCCGAGCGCCGCTCCCAGGGGTACGACGGCGAGCAGCCCGAGAGCGCTGACCCACAGCAGCGTCAGCCAGCCTTCCGGCCCGTGGGGCAGCGGCCCGTCCGCCACCAGGGCGGCGGCTCCCAGCAGGAGGACCAGCGTCCCGAGCGCCATCGCGACCACCATCACCGACTTGGCGACGAGATAGGCCGGGATGCCGCCGGGGGTGGCGCGCAGCCGCAGCAGGGCACCTTCCTCGCGCTCGGTCACCATGATCTGCGGGAGGTTGACCAGCCCGATCTGGACCAGCAGATAGGCGGCGAAGCCCGCGAGCGTCAGATGGGACATCGGGATGTCGGTGCCGGGCACCTTGGAGTCCACGTAACCGGCGATCACCAGCGCGACGACCACATTGATCAGGTGGCCGCTCAACTCCTTGGGATTACGCAGGAGATGCCGCAGCTCGATCCCGCCCCGCAGCACACCGGCGCGCCAGGTGCGGCGGCGGGTGCGTGGTGCGGAGGCGCCGGGCGTCGTCCCGCCGGTCGTGTGGGACGGGCCGGTGGCGCCCGCCGCGTGCGTGGTGCCGGTCCGCTCGACCGTGCCCGTCGCCGCTGTCGTGTCAGTCACTTCGGTCCCCCTCATGCGGCTCGCTTCCTTCCGTCCGGGGCCCCGTTCCCCTGGGCGCCCGGGATTCCGGCCTCGGCTCCGTCCTTGGCGTGCTGGTGGACCATGTGCAGATAGGTGTCCTCCAGCGTCGGGCGGCGCACCTCCAGACCGGCGACCGGTCCACCCGTCTCCTGATGGAGCTCCCAGACCAGCTGGGACGGGTCCGAGGAGCGTTCACGACGGGCGGTGCCGTCGGCCGCCGTCCAGCGGACCTCGGCCTGCGCGGCGGCCCTCCGGGACAGTTCCGACGGGGTTCCGCAGACCCGGATGCGGCCGTTGACCAGCATCGCTATCCGGTCGGCCAGCCGCTCGGCCTCGAACAGGTCGTGGGTGGTGAGCAGGACGGTGACGCCCTCGTCGCGGGCGAGCCGTTCGACCAGGTCGTGGAAGTGGCGCCGGGCCTCGGGGTCGAAACCGGTGGTCGGCTCGTCCAGGAAGAGGAGTTCGGGGCGGCCCACGATGGCGAGTGCGACGTCCAGACGGCGGCGCTGGCCACCGGACAGCTGGCCCACCTGCCGGCCGGCCTGCTCGGTGAGGCCCACCACGGCGAGCAGTTCGTCCGGGTCGCGCGGATGCGGGTGGTAGGTGGCGAAGTGCCTCAGCAGCTCGGCGACCTGCCAGCGGCGGTGGTCGCGCCAGGACTGCAGGACCAGTCCGATCCGGCCGCGCCAGGCGTCCCCGCCGTGCGCCGGGTCCGTGCCCAGGACGCTGACCTCGCCGGCCGAGCGCTGGCGGAAGCCCTCCAGGATTTCGACCGTGGTGGTCTTCCCCGCGCCGTTGGGGCCGAGCAGCGCGAAGATCTCGCCGCGGCGGATGTCCAGATCGATGCCGTGCAGGATGTGGGAGCTGCCGTACGACATCTTCAGGCCGCTCGTACGGATCACGGTCTGGCCGGGTGCGGTCGGGCCCGTGGGGGCCCCGGCCGTCGTGGCCGGGCCTACGGGCGGGTGCTCGGTTGTCGTCATCGGCCCGCCTTTGCGTGTGGTTGCTGGTGTGGTGTGCCGGACGGCGTCGCCGCTGCGGACTCCGGAGCCGGGGTGGGCCCCGCGCCCTCGACGATGGCGCGGAGGGCGGCCACATGGCCCTCGAAGGCGGTCCGGCCGCGGCTCGTCAGCCGCACCCTGGTGCGGCGTTTGCGGCCGCCGCCCTCCTTGTGGATCTCCAGATATCCGGCCTCTTCCAGCGTGTGCAGCTGCTTGGAGAGCGCCGAGTCGCTGAGCGAGAGGCTGTCGCGGATGAAGGGGAAGTCGGCCCATTCCGTGGCGGCGAGCAGTGCCACCACGGACAGCCGGGTGGAGGGGTGGATCAGTTCGTCGAAACCACTCGGGGTACTCATCGGGATGCCTTTGCGTAGATCGTTCTTTCGCCCCGGTCGCGGAGTGTGCTCACCGCCCAGCGGTTCGCCGGGCAGACGAAGAGCAGGAAGGTGCCCGCCGAGAGGGTGGCCTGGATCAGGCTGCCGAACGGCAGCGCCAGCCACTCGACCAGTCGGCCGGAGAGCAGGATGGCCACGATGGTCACCGCCATGCCGGCGAAGAAGGTCGCGAACGACCGCCAGCTGTGGCGCGAGCGGTGCAGCCGCATCCGCGTCCGGCGGTTGAGCACCGTGGCCAGGGTGCCCAGTACGGCGACGTAGGCGGTCAGTGCCAGCCAGAACACCCAGCGGGGCATATCCAGGCCGGAAACGGCCAGGAACACCCACATGAGTGCCGCGGTGACCTGCAGAGCCGCGGTGTCGCCCTGGGCGGTTCTCTCGATCTCGTCGTAGACCCGCTCCTGCGGGACCCGGATGCGCTGTAGATCCTGCCAGGCCTGTTCGGCATCCACAGTCGTGGACATGGCCATCGCCTCCCCAAGGCGGTCGAGCTGTACCCCGTTTACTTGCCTGATAGGAAAGTTAGCGCAGACTTTCCCAGCAGGCAAGTCAAAACCGCGGTCGGTTGGCCGGTTCGCGCGGCTCGCTGCGGGCGGCGTGCCGCGTCCTGTTGACTAGCGCTATTCAGTAGCCCCAAGATGTGAATAGCTCAATCCATTCGACGTCAGGGAGGCACGGCCCATGTCGGGACCGCGACCCGTGCGGGCACCGCGCGGTACGGAGCTGAGTGCTCGGGGATGGCAGCAGGAAGCCGCGCTGCGCATGCTGCAGAACAACCTCGATCCGGAGGTGGCCGAACACCCGGACCAGCTCGTCGTCTACGGCGGCACGGGCAAGGCCGCGCGCGACTGGCGCTCCTTCGACGCGATGGTGCGCACGCTCACCACGCTCAAGCAGGACGAGACGATGCTCGTCCAGTCCGGCCGCCCGGTCGGCGTGATGCAGACCCACGAATGGGCACCGCGGGTGCTCATCGCCAACTCCAACCTCGTCGGCGACTGGGCCAACTGGGAGGAGTTCCGCCGCCTGGAGGCCCTCGGGCTGACCATGTACGGGCAGATGACCGCCGGTTCGTGGATCTACATCGGTACCCAGGGAATCCTCCAGGGCACCTACGAGACCTTCGCCGCCGTCGCCGCGAAGAAGTTCGGCGGCACGCTGGCCGGGACGATCACCCTCACCGCCGGCCTCGGCGGCATGGGCGGCGCCCAGCCGCTCGCCGTCACCATGAACGACGGCGTCGCGATCTGCATCGACGTCGACCCGCGCGCCATCGAGCGCCGGATCGAGCACCGCTACCTGGGCGTGAAGGCCGACAGCCTCAAGCACGCCCTCGAACTCGCCGTCGAGGCCCGCGACCGGCGCAAGCCGCTCTCCATCGGCCTGCTCGGCAACGCCGCCGAGCTGCTGCCGCAGATGCTCGCCGAGGGCGCGCCGATCGACATCGTCACCGACCAGACCAGCGCCCACGACCCGCTGGCCTACCTTCCGGTCGGCATCGACTTCGACGACATGGCCGCCTACGCCGCCGAGAAGCCCGCCGACTTCACCCAGCGGGCCCGCGAGTCCATGGCCCGGCACGTCGAGGCCATGGTCGGCTTCATGGACGCCGGCGCCGAGGTCTTCGACTACGGCAACTCGATCCGCGGCGAGGCCCAACTCGCCGGATACGAGCGGGCCTTCGCCTTCCCCGGCTTCGTTCCCGCCTACATCCGGCCGTTGTTCGCCGAGGGCAAGGGCCCGTTCCGCTGGGCCGCGCTGTCCGGCGACGCCCGGGACATCGCCGCGACCGACAAGGCGATCCTGGACCTCTTCCCGGAGAACGAGTCGCTGGCCCGCTGGATCAAGCTGGCCGGTGAACGGGTCCACTTCCAGGGCCTGCCCGCCCGTATCTGCTGGCTCGGCTACGGCGAGCGCGACAAGGCGGGCGAGCGGTTCAACGAGATGGTCGCCGACGGCACCCTGCGTGCCCCGCTGGCCATCGGCCGCGACCACCTCGACTGCGGCTCCGTCGCCTCGCCCTACCGCGAGACCGAGGCCATGAAGGACGGCTCGGACGCGATCGCCGACTGGCCGCTGCTCAACGCCATGGTCAACGTCGCCTCCGGCGCCTCCTGGGTCTCGCTGCACCACGGCGGCGGCGTCGGCATGGGCCGCTCGATCCACGCCGGCCAGGTCACCGTCGCCGACGGCACCCCGCTGGCCGGCGAGAAGATCCGCCGGGTCCTCACCAACGACCCCGGCATGGGCGTCATCCGGCACGTCGACGCGGGCTACGAGCGCGCCGACGAGGTGGCCGCCGAGCGCGGCGTCCGCATCCCGATGCGCGAGGACGAAGGCGGGGACGCGTGACCGCCTCGTTCCACGAGATGTGGGAGGAGCTGCGGCCCCTGGGCCGCGCCTCCTCCTCCGGGGGCTACCGCCGCTACGCCTGGACCGGCGCCGACGCCGACTGCCGCGCGTGGTTCCGGGCCCAGGCCGAGGCCCGCGGGCTCGCCTACGAGCTGGACCGCAACGGCAACCAGTGGGCCTGGCTCGGCGCCTCCGGCTACCGGGACGTGGCCCCCGGCGACGCCGTCGTCACCGGCTCCCACCTGGACTCCGTACCGGACGGCGGCGCCTTCGACGGCCCGCTGGGCGTCGTCTCCTCCTTCGCCGCGCTCGACGAACTCCGCCGGAGGGAAGCGGAGTTCGGCAAGCCCCTGGCGATCGTCAACTTCGGCGACGAGGAAGGCGCCCGCTTCGGCCTGGCCTGCGTCGGCTCCCGGCTCGCCGCCGGGGCGCTGACCACCGAGGCCGCGCACCAGCTGCGCGACGGCGAGGGCATCACCCTCCCGCAGGCCATGGAGCGCGCCGGATACGACCCCGAGGCGATCGGCCCGGACCCCGAACGGCTCGCCCGGATCGGCGCGTTCGTCGAACTCCACGTCGAGCAGGGCCGCGCCCTGGACCTCTCCGGCGACCCGGTCGGCATCGCCTCCGCCATCTGGCCGCACGGCCGCTGGCGGTTCGACTTCCGGGGCGAGGCCAACCACGCCGGCACCACCCGCCTGGAGGACCGCCGCGACCCGATGCTCAGCTACGCCGCGACCGTGCTCGCCGCCCGCGAGCAGGCCCGGCTGGCCGGGGCCCTGGCCACCTTCGGGAAGATCAGCGTGGAGCCGAACGGCGTCAACGCCATCCCCTCGCTGGTCCGCGGCTGGCTGGACTCCCGCGCCGCCGACCAGGACACCCTCGACACCGTGATCACCGGGATCGAGCGGGCCGCCGCCGAGCGCGCCGCCCGCGACGGGGTGGACCTGACCGTCGTCCGCGAATCCTTCACCCCCGTCGTGGAGTTCCAGCACGCCCTGCGGGACGAGCTGAGCGCGATCCTCGGCAAGACGGCCGAGCGGCCCGTGCCGGTCCTGGGCACCGGCGCCGGGCACGACGCCGGTATTTTGTCCGGAACCGTCCCCACCGCGATGCTGTTCGTCCGCAACCCCACCGGGGTCTCGCACTCACCCGCCGAAGCGGCGGAGGAGGACGACTGCGTCGCCGGGGTCACCGCACTCGCCGACGTACTGGAGGGGCTGGCGTGCCGCTGACGACGCAGGCAACACCGACGACGTACTGGCTCGAACACGCCTGGCTCGGCACCCACGTCGAGCCGGGCGTGGCCGTGGACACCGCGGACGGGCGGATCACCGCCGTCCGCACCGGGGTGGACACCCCGCCGCCCGGCGCCACCGCGCTGCGCGGCCTGACCCTCCCCGGTCTCGCCAACGCCCACTCGCACGCCTTCCACCGCGCCCTGCGGGGCACCGTCCAGGTCGGCACCGGCACCTTCTGGACCTGGCGCGAGGTCATGTACAGCGTCGCCGACCGGCTCACCCCCGACACCTACTTCGCCCTCGCCCGCGCCGCCTACGCCGAGATGGCGCTGGCCGGCATCACCTGCGTCGGCGAGTTCCACTACCTGCACCACGCGCCGGGCGGCACCCGCTACAGCGACCCCAACGCCATGGGCGAGGCGCTGCTCGCCGCCGCCGACGAGGCCGGTATCCGCATCACCCTCCTCGACACCGCCTATCTCTCGGCCGGTTTCGGCGCCCCGCCCAACCACCACCAGCTGCGGTTCTCCGACGGCACCGCCGACGACTGGGCCCAGCGCGCCGAGGGGCTCAAGGAGCGCGCACACGCCCGCATCGGCGCCGCCGTCCACTCCGTACGCGCCGTCCCGGCCGGGCAGCTCGGCACCATCGCGGACTGGGCCCGCGCACGGCAGGCCCCCCTGCACGTCCACCTCTCGGAGCAGACCGCCGAGAACGACGCCTGCCGCGAGGCCCACGGCGTCACCCCCACGCGGCTGCTGGCCGACCACGGAGTGCTGGGCCCGCGCACCACCGCCGTGCACGCCACCCACCTCACCGACGAGGACATCACGCTGCTCGGCGGCTCCCACACGGGTGTGTGCATGTGCCCCACCACCGAACGCGACCTCGCCGACGGCATCGGACCCGCCGCCCGGCTCCAGGGCAGCGGCAGCCCGCTCTCCCTCGGCAGCGACAGCCACGCCGTCATCGACCTGCTCGAAGAGGCCCGCGCCATGGAGCTCGACGAACGGCTGCGCACCCGCACCCGCGGGCACTGGACGGCCGCCGCCCTGCTGCGCGCCGCGACCGCCGACGGTCACGCCGCCCTGGGCTGGGACGACGCCGGCACCCTCGAAGCCGGGGCGCTCGCCGACCTCACCACGATCGCACTGGACTCCGTACGCACCGCCGGACCACTGCCCCGGCTGGCCGCCGAGACGGCCGTATTCGCCGCCTCCGCCGCGGACGTACGCCACACCATCGTCGGCGGCCGGCAGATCGTCCGGGACGGTGCGCACACCCTTGTCCCCGACGTACCCACCGCCCTCGCCGCATCCATCGCCGCCGTACGCGGCTGAAGGAGAACAACCCCGCGATGACGACGACCTCCGCGCCCACCACCGCCATCACCCACATCGCCCAGCTCGTCACCAACGACCCCTCCCTCGGCGAAGGCCCCCTCGGCCTGATCCAGGACGCGGCGGTCGTCATCGACGGCGACCGCATCGCCTGGGTCGGTCCCTCCAGCAAAGCACCCGCCACCGACAACGCCGTCGACGCCGGCGGCCGGGCGGCCATTCCCGGCTTCGTCGACTCCCACTCCCACCTGGTCTTCGCCGGTGACCGTACCGCGGAGTTCAACGCCCGGATGTCCGGCCGCGCTTACTCCGCCGGCGGCATCCGCACCACCGTCGCCGCCACCCGCGCCGCCACCGACGAGGCCCTGCACGCGAACATCGCCCGCTACCTCGCCGAGGCACTCCGCCAGGGCACCACCACCCAGGAGACCAAGTCCGGCTACGGGCTCACCGTCGAGGACGAGGCCCGCGCGCTGCGCATCGCCGCCGAGCACACCGACGAGGTCACCTTCCTCGGCGCGCACATCGTCTCGCCCGACTACGCCGACGACCCGGCCGGCTACGTCGACCTCGTCACCGGCCCGATGCTGGACGCCTGCGCCCCGCACGCCCGCTGGGTCGACGTCTTCTGCGAGAAGGGCGCCTTCGACGGCGACCAGGCCCGCGCCGTCCTCACCGCGGGGCAGGCCAGGGGCCTGGTGCCGCGGGTGCACGCCAACCAGCTCGGCCACGGCCCCGGCGTCCAGCTCGCCGTCGAACTCGGCGCGGCCTCCGCCGACCACTGCACCCACCTCACCCCGGCCGACGTCGACGCCCTCGCGCAGTCCGACACCGTCGCCACCCTGCTCCCGGGCGCCGAGTTCTCCACCCGCGCCCAGTGGCCCGACGCCCGCCCGCTGCTGGACGCCGGCGCCACCGTCGCGCTGTCCACGGACTGCAACCCCGGCTCGTCCTTCACGAGTTCGATGCCGTTCTGCATCGCGCTGGCCGTCCGCGACATGGGCATGACCCCCGACGAGGCCGTGTGGGCGGCGACCGCGGGCGGCGCCCGCGCCCTGCGCCGCACCGACGTCGGCCGCATCACCCCCGGCGCCCGCGCCGACCTCGCCCTCCTGGACGCCCCCTCCCACGTCCACCTCGCCTACCGGCCGGGCGTCCCGCTCGTATCGGCCGTATGGCACAAGGGAGTTCTCGTCTGACAGCGGCTACCGGGCGGCCTGGCCGCCCCGCCCCACACAGCAAAGGAGGGCCCGTCCCGGGTGATCCCGGGGCAGGCCCTCCTCCGCGCGGGCGAACTGCCGGCCGTGGTGGGCCGGCAGGTACCGCGGGGTGCTCACTCCTCGATCATCAGGCCCTTGCGGAGCCGGACGAGGGTGCGGGAGAGCAGACGAGAGACGTGCATCTGGGAGATGCCCAGCTCCTCGCCGATCTCGGACTGCGTCAGGTTGGCGACGAACCGCAGCGAGAGGATCTTGCGGTCGCGCGGCGGGAGTTCGGCGATCAGCGGCTTGAGGGACTCCACGTACTCGATGCCCTCGAGACCGTGGTCCTCGTAGCCGATGCGGTCCGCCAGCGCGCCCTCGTTGTCGTCCTCCTCGGGCTGGGCGTCCAGCGAGCTCGCGGTGTACGCGTTGCTCGCGGCCATGCCCTCGACGACCTCGTCACGGCTGATGTCGAGCCGCGCGGCGAGTTCCTGCACCGTGGGGGCGCGGTCCAGCTTCTGCGCGAGTTCGTCACCCGCCTTGGCGAGGTCCAGCCGCAGCTCCTGCAGACGCCGCGGTACCCGCACCGACCAGCTGGTGTCACGGAAGAAACGCTTGATCTCGCCGACGATGGTCGGCATCGCGAACGTCGGGAACTCCACACCACGGCTGAGTTCGAAGCGGTCGATCGCCTTGATCAGGCCGATCGTGCCGACCTGGACGATGTCCTCCATGGGCTCGCTGCGCGAGCGGAACCGGGAGGCCGCGAACTTCACCAGCGCGAGGTTGAGCTCGACCAGGGTGTTGCGGACGTACGCGAATTCGTGGGTGCCTTCGTCAAGCGTTTCGAGCCGCTCGAAGAGGGTCTTGGACAGAGCCCTCGCGTCCACCGGGCCCACCTCGTCGAACGGCGGGATCTCGGGCAGATCGTCGATCTCAGTCAGACCCGCCAGATCTGATTCGGCGGGCGAGGACTGGGCAGGGATCTGTCCGGTCGGGTCGGACGGGGGTGTCGACGATGCGGGCTGCAGCGTGTCGTCAGTGCGCAATTCGTCGAGCCGGGGTGACATGGTCTCCTCCATCGTTCTCGGCATATGGCTGCCGATGCCTCTACGCGAAGCTGCGGTGTGCGGCGCCTCCAAAGCCGGCCGTTTCGGATGTGTGCTTCTACGCCTACCTGGGTTTGGCTGAAGATGGCAAGTGCGTGGTGTCCGTATATTGAGCAATATGCGGATTGTTCCGCTACCGAGAGGCATCGGGAAGGCGTAGGGTTCGACGAGCGCAGTCGTAAGCAAACAGTCGTCTAGACAGCAAGAGGGGTGCGCGCGCATGGACCGCGGGACGGTCGGCAGTGCAAGCCGGGGCCGGCTTCACGTCGAGATCCGCCATCACGGCGCCAGCGCGGTGGTGACGGTCTCCGGTGAGCTGGATCACCACACGGCTGATCTGTTGCGTGAATCACTGGAGGGGTGTGTGGACGACGGTTACGCACGCCTGGTGGTGGACTGCTCACCCCTTGAGTTCATGGACTCCACCGGACTCAATGTGCTGCTCGGCGCGCGCCTGAAGGCGGAGGCCGAGGGGGGCGGGGTCCACCTGGCGGGGATGCAGCCGGTGGTGGCCCGGGTCTTCGAGATCACGGGCGCGGAGGCGGTCTTCACCGTGCATGACTCGCTCGACGCCGCACTGACCGAGTGACGTGCCGGCGGTGTCCGGAAGGTTGCATTCCGGGCACGTAGTGCGCGTCACAGCGTCTGTGCCCAAGAAGTGGGTGTTCTCACCGTCCGGTCGGGCAGGAGACATCTGAATCCGTTGAATCAGTCAGTATCTGTTTTCCGTGAACAGGCGAATCGGTGAGGTGAAGCGCTGATGAGCACCACCCGGCCGTACCCGCCGGGCGATCTCGGCCCGGAGCCGGGCGGCGCCGGTGCTTCCGCCGCCCCGGCTGCCGCCGTCCCTGCGGGCCAGATCCGCCGGCTGCGCCTGGCGGGCACCCGCGGGGCCGTGGCCCGGGGCCGTGACTTCGCCCGGCAGGCCCTGCACGACTGGGGCTGGCTGCCGGCGGCCGGCGCGGACCGGCGTGCCGCGGCGGAGGACGTGCTGCTCGTCGTCTCGGAGCTGGTCACCAACGCCTGTCTGCACGCCGAGGGGCCGGAGGAGCTGCGGCTGCGCTGTACCGCCAAAGTGCTGCGCCTGGAGGTCAGCGACCTCGGCGCGGGCTCACCGGCGCCGCGCAGCCCGCACCGTCCGGGCCGCCCCGGCGGTCACGGCATGTTCATCGTGCAGCGTCTGTGCCTGGACTGGGGTGTGGTGCGCAACCCCGACGGCACGGGCAAGACCGTGTGGGCGGAGCTCGCCGCGCCGTTCTGACGGGCGGGCGGCTCCGTAGCGGAAGAAGAAAGAGTGGCGCGGGCCTGTGGGCCCGCGATTCGTCGTGTGCGGAATCCGCCGTACGGCGCCTTCGGGGCGCCCGGTGTGAGGCCGGAATTCCCCGCTGTCCCGGGCCCGGTGCGATCGGGGCTGCGCTGTGCCTTCCCTCGGCACGGTCCCCGGCGTACCTTGAGCGGCCAATCTGATGTGCCGTCAGGTACCGCCGGCGGTGCGCTCCCGGGAGAAGGGGAACCGAGGTGGCCCGCTTCTACGAACAGCACGGCAGCCGCCCGCGCCGGACGGCCGGCCTCGCCGCGGCCGTGGCGATGGCGGCGGGGTCCGCGGTGATGCTCACCGCGCCGGCCGCCCACGCCGAGGTCGTCGACGTCAACTACCAGTGCAAAACGCCGATCGGCAACAAGGGCGCGGTCTCGCCCATCGACATCAGGAGCACCCCGAGCGGCGGCGCGTACAAGCTCGTCATGTCCTTCCAGAAGGGCGTCTCCTCCAGCCCGGTCGAGCTGGGCAAGGGCGCGATGAAGCCGACCGCGCTGATCCAGCTGGGCGGTGCGGAGAGCGGTACCGTGCCGGTCTCCGGGCCGCCGAACGACCAGTCCATTCCGGCCAACACCCCGATCAAGATCAGTGACTTGAGCGGCACGTACACGCCCAAGGGCAGCGGCAAGGTCACCTTCACCGCGTCCACCCTCACCATCAAGGCGCTGGGCACCACCACCACCTGCACGCCCAGCAACCATCCGAAGCCCTCGCTGACCCTCGACGCCAAGGGCTCCGGCGGCACGGGCGGGGCCTCGGGCGGCACGGGCGGTGCGGCCACCGGCGGGGCCTCCGGCGGCGGACAGCTGCCGCAGACCGGACCCGCGGACTCCGCCGTCGCGCTGGGCACCCTCGGCGGCACGGTGCTGCTGGCCGGGGCGGCCGGCGCGCTCTGGCTGACCCGCCGTCACCAGCGGGGGTGACCCGCCGCGCGGGGGCCAGGACCCGCGCGCCGCCCCGTCGTTCGCCGTACCGCCGTTCGCCCCGCCGCCCCGGCCGGCCCGGGGAGGCACCCCCTCGCACCAGGAGCCGCCGATGCCGTTCCGTCCCCGCACAGCGGTCAGCGGTGCGATCCTCGCGACCGCCGCCGTGCTGCTGTGCCCCGCCGCGGCCGTGGCCCGGCCGGCCGCCGCACCGGCGCCACCGGGCTGGTCCGCCGCGCCCGCGCCCGGTGCGGGCAGCAGGCCGAGTGACCGGGACCGCCCGTACTTCTACCTGGCGGGCGCGCCGGGCACCGTGATGAACGACCGGCTGTCGCTGCGCAATCCCACCGGCCGGGCCGTGACCGTACGGCTGCGCGGCACCGGCGCCCGGATCGCGTTCGCCGACGGGGAGGTGCGGGTCCCGCCGCGCACCCGGGCGGCCGTTCCCTTCACGGTGACGGTGCCGCGCGACGCGTCCCCCGGTGACCACCCCGCCGCGCTGATCGCCACCTCGCGCGGCACGGCGGGCGGCGCGGCCGGGCGGCACACCGTGCCGGTGCATCTGCGGGTGACCGGGCCGGCGCTGGCCGCGCTGACCGTCGAGAACGTGTCGGTGCGCGACCGGGACGGGGCCGCGGTCATCCGGTACACGCTGGTCAACCGCGGCAACACGGTGCTGACCCCGCGGCTCGCGGTGCGCGCCGACGGGCTCTTCGGCCCGGTGCTGCGGCGAGCCGTCCGCACCCTGCCGGGCCGGCTGGCCCCCGGGCAGAGCACCGATCTGACGGAGACCTGGGCCGGGCCGCCCGCACTGGACGCGGTGGAGGTACGGCTCACGGCGACGGCGGACGGCGGGGCCCACGGGTCCGCCACCGCCTCGTACACCGCGCTCCCCTGGGGCGCCGTCGCCGGACCGGCCGTCCTCCTGGCGGCGGGAGCGGGCGGCCTGGTGGTCGTCGGCCGCCGACGCCGTGCCCAGGGGCCGGAGGGCGAACGGGGCGCACCCGTGGCGCCCGCGGCCGGCGGTGGGCGGCCTCCCGAGGGGGAAACGGCGGGCCCGGCGGCGGAGTTGGCCGGCAGCGGAGCGGGAGCACGCTCGTGAACGGCGGGACGGGCCGGTCGGCGGTCCCCGGCGGGGCGGGGGCCGGTGCGCTCCTGGAGGTGCGCGGTGCGCGGCGGGCGGTACGACGGAGGCGTTGGCGGGCCGTGGCCGCGCTCGTGCTGTGCCTGGGCCTCGCGCCCGCGCTGCCGCCGGCCGCGGCCGCGCAGGCCGCTCCGTACGCCACGGACTCGGCTCCACACGCCACGACCGCCGCCGACGGCGAACCCGGCGTGCGGCTGTCCGCCAAGGAGGCGGGCAAGGGCGGCACCGTCACCGTGACCGGCCGCGGCTGGCGGCCCAGGGCGCTGCTCACGCTGCTGATCTGCGGACAGAACATGATCGGCGGCACCAACTCCTGTGCCAACGGCGACGGGCGGGCCGTCACCACCGACCGTCACGGCGCGTTCCGCCGGGCGCTTCCGGTCGCCGAGCCGCCCAAGCCCTGCCCCTGTGTGGTGCATGTGGCCACCGTGACCGGTGCGGCGGCCGACGCGGAGGCGCCGTTCAAGGTGGCGGGCCACCCGGTGGCGCCGCTGCCCGAGGAGCACGGCGGCGGCCGGCTGGCGGTCCTCGCGCAGCCCCGGCTGACGGGCAGCAGCGGCCTGCTGACCTGGTTCGGCGCCCCGCCGCAGCGCGAGTTGCGGGTCACGGTCGGCAATCTCGGCTCGGCGCCCGCCAAGGACCCGGTCTTCCGGCTCGGCACCTCCCACGGGGTCTTCGCGCCCGTATGGGAGGAGCAGCAGTGGCGGGGAACCGTCCCCGCCGGGAAGAAGGCCGAGGTCAGGCTGCCGGTCGAACTGCCGGCCGGCGCCCACGGGGACTATCTCGTCTCCCTCAAGTACGGCGGCAGGGTCCTGGTCGAGCAGCCCTGGGGGGTCGGCAGGCCCTGGGGCGTGACGCTCTTCTGGGCGCTGCTCTGCGTGGTGGTCCCGACGGCGGTGTTCCGCGTCGGGATGGCCCTCGTGGACCGGGTCCGCCCGCACCGGCCGGGCCGGGGCCGCGGGCGCTCCGCGGGCCGGACGCCCCCGGGCACCCACGCCGCCGGCCGGCCGCCCCGCGCGGCCGGCACCGGAAAACGCATCGGAAACCGGACCTCGGGTGAGCGCGCCACGGACGGGCCCGGTACGCCGGGCGACTCCGCCGCGCTGCCGTGGTTCACCCCGGACACCGCACCGTCCACCACCACATCAACCGAACGACCGACGTCGAAAGGTTCTGCGTGATGAGGCAACGGAGGAGAGTCGCGGTGGCCTCGACGGCCGCGCTGATGCTCGCGGGTGCGGGCATCATGACCACGGCAGGGACCGCCCAGGCGGCGGAGGTGTCGTACAAGACGGAGTGCCTGCCGCCGCCGATATCCGGGCTGCCGCCGATCCAGGGCACCACCAAGGTGGCGGTCAGCGCGCCGGGGACGGCGAAGGTCGGCGAGGAGGTCGAGGTGGTCTGGAAGACCCTCGAGGGGGCCTCCAAGAACCCCGACATCCTCGACCTGGGGGAGAACACCGTCCAGCCGACCGGCACGATCAAGGTGGCCGGTGCGCAGACCGGCGATCTGGCGATGAAGGGGCCGCGGGAGAACCCGCCGATCCCCAAGGGCGGCGCGATGAAGCTGTCCGACATGAAGGCCAAGCTCAAGCTGGAGAAGCCGGGTGAGGTCACCCTGACGCCCGGTTTCTACAACATCAATGTCAACCAGCCGATCTCGACGGACACCAAGTGCTCGCCCAAGGAGACGGTGCAGCCCGCGGTCACCATCAAGGTCACCGACGGCGGGGGCGGTACCGGCGGCACGACCGGCGGCACGACCGGGACGACCGGCGGCGGCACGGCGGGGACGACGGGTGGCACCACCGGCGGCGGCAGCTCCGCCGGAACGGCCTCCGGCGGCGGCACCGACGGCGGCACGACCTCCGGCTCGTCCGGCTCCGCGGCGTCCGGCGGCTCCACGTCCGGCGGTTCCGGTGGCGACCCCGACGGCACCGCGTACCAGGGCAAGCAGGTCGACGTCCCGTACGCCTGCAAGACGCCGATCGGGGACAAGAAGGCGACCTCGCCGGTCCAGGTCAACGCGGTGAAGAAGGGCGGCAGTTACGACCTGACGGTGAAGTTCGCCAAGTCCGTCATGGACAGCCCGGCGGACATCCCCAAGGGCGCGGTCAAGCCCTCGATGGCCGTCAGGGTCGGCGGCGCTGACAAGGGGTCGGTGAAGGTCGAGGGGCCGGCGAACGCCGGGCCCATCAAGTCGGGCCAGCCGATCGAGATCCCGGACCTGAAGGGCACCTACAAGCCGGGTGCCACCGGCAAGGCCACGCTCACCCCGGGCGTGCTCACCGTCAACGCCCTCGGGACGACCACCACCTGCACCCCGGAGAAGGACCCGGGTGTCTCGCTCGCCCTGGACACCTCGGCGCAGCAGGGCGGTACGTCCGGCGGCGCGGCGGGCGGTGCCTCCGGCGCGGCGGCCTCCGGCGGTAGCGCGGCGGGCCCGGCCAGTGTCTCGGGCGGCAGCGGCGGCGGCCTCGCCGAGACCGGTGCGAACGACCACGGCGCGCTGACCGCGCTCGGCCTCGTCGCCGGCACCGTCATCCTGCTGGGCGGCGCGGTGTTCACCTTCCTGCCGCGGCGCCGGGCGGGGGTCCGCTGACGCGGCACGTCCACGGCACACACGAAGGGGGCGTCGCACCGCCGGTGCGACGCCCCCTTCCGTCAGCCGGGGCAGGACGGCGTCAGTTGACGCTGCCCATCATCTCCTTGACCCGCTTGCGGGACGTCCAGATGCCGATGCCGGCGGCGACCGCGATGGCGGCCTCGACGGCGACCGAGAACGAGGTGTTCAGGTCGACGTTCAGCTGCGGCGACGTCAGCAGACCCGCCACCGAGTCGCCCGCGGTGACCGCGAGGAACCAGACACCCATCATCTGGGAGCCGTACTTGGCGGGCGCCATCTTCGTGGTCACCGACAGGCCGACCGGGGAGAGGCACAGCTCACCGACGGTCTGGACGAAGTAGACCGCCACCAGCCACATCGGGCTGACCCTGCCGCCGTTGGCCGCGGTGTCGATCAGCGGGATGAGGAAGACGGCGAACGAGATGCCGACCAGCGCGAGGCTGGAGGCGAACTTGACGGCGGTGCTCGGCTCCTTGCCGCGCTTGTTCAGCCACAGCCACGCCGAGGCGACCAGCGGGGCGAACGCCATGATGAAGACCGGGTTCAGCGACTGGTACCAGGACGTCGGGAAGCGGAAGCCCAGCAGGGTGTTCGTCGTGGAGTTCTCGCCGAAGATCGACAGCGTCGACCCGTTCTGGTCGTAGATCATCCAGAAGATGGCGGCGACCACGAAGAACCAGATGTAGCCGGAGAGCTTGGACTGCTCCAGATCCGTGAGTTCCTTGTCGCGCTTCATCCGGGCCAGCACCGCGACCGGGATGACCAGACCGGCGATGGTGATCGGCATCAGCGCCCAGTCGGCGAAGTTCCCGGTCGCCGCGAGCGCGGTGTAGAAGACGGTCGCGACGATCAGCCAGAGCAGGCCCTTGCGCAGCGTGGACTTCTTCTCCTCGGGCGTCGCGGGCTGCGCGACAACGTTGCTCTCCGCGCTCAGGGTGCGGGTGCCGAGCAGGAACTGGATGAGGCCGAGGGCCATACCGACGGCGGCGAGGGTGAAGCCCAGGTGCCAGTTGACGCTCTCGCCGACGGTGCCGATGGACAGCGGGGCGAGGAAGGCACCGAGGTTGATGCCGATGTAGAAGAGCGTGAAGCCGCCGTCACGGCGCGGGTCTTCGGGGCCGTCGTAGAGGTGGCCGACCATCGTGGAGATGTTGGCCTTCAGCAGACCGGAGCCGAGCGCGACCAGCACGAGACCGGCGAAGAAGCTCGCCGAGGTGGGCAGCGCGAGCGTGATGTGGCCGGCGATCACGACACCGGAGCCGACCACGACCGTCTTGCGCGGTCCCCAGAAGCGGTCGGCGATCCAGCCGCCCGGCAGGGTGAGCAGATAGACCATCGCCATGTACACGGAGTAGATCGCCGTGGCCGTGGTGGCCTGCATATGCATGCCGCCCGGCGCGATCAGGTACAGCGGGAGGAGGGCTTTCATGCCGTAGAAGCTGAAGCGCTCCCACATCTCGGTCATGAAGAGAGTGGCCAGGCCGCGGGGGTGGCCGAAGAAGGTCTTGCCGCCGTCCGCAGGGTTCCCCTGCTGGGCAGCGTCCTTCGTCAGGCTGGACGCCATGGATGCTTCCTTGCTGCTACGGGACGCGTTCGCAGACCGATACGCGCCCGGGTGGGGGGAGGACCGGCACCGGCGTAGTCCCGCCCGCCTCCACGTCCGGGAGGTGCGGCACCCGCGAGGGCCCGACTGGACGGTCGTACCCCGGATTCCACGCCCCGAAGTGCAAGCGCGCCGGACCCGGTCGGCAGGTCGATCACGGTCCATCAGGGCCGTTGGTCACGGCACCGGACACAACGAGGGCCCGATGACGCCAGTTGAGAGTCAAGGGCCCTGGATTGTGCGACAGACGTTCAACCACCATACGACCGCTTCCCCCGACCGAGGGAGGGGTGAGACAACGGTCACACCGCCGCCGGGAACCATCGGCGCCCGTCGTTCGATCGCGCGCTCTCGCGCGCGCCGGAGCCTTCCGCAGCTCAGCGCGGCTGCGGTGCAGGAACGGTCCGCCGTCGGCCATCCGCGCTGGTCCGCCCCCTCGGCACCGTTACGTCGGACTACCATCGGGCCATGACCCGTGTACTGCTCGCCGAGGATGACGCGTCCATCTCGGAGCCGCTCGCCCGCGCACTGCGCCGCGAGGGTTACGAAGTCGAGGTGCGCGAGGACGGCCCGACCGCGCTCGACGCCGGTCTCCAGGGGAACATCGACCTCGTCGTCCTCGACCTGGGGCTGCCCGGGATGGACGGCCTGGAGGTCGCCCGCCGGCTGCGCAACGAGGGACACTCCTTCCCCATCCTGGTGCTGACCGCCCGCGCGGACGAGGTGGACACCGTGGTGGGCCTGGACGCCGGCGCCGACGACTACGTCACCAAGCCCTTCCGCCTCGCCGAACTCCTCGCCCGGGTACGGGCCCTGCTGCGCCGCGGCTCCACCGCCGAGCCCCAGCAGCCGCCGGCCACCCACGGGGTGCGGATCGACGTCGAGTCGCACCGCGCCTGGATGGGCGAGGAGGAACTCCAGCTCACGGCCAAGGAGTTCGACCTGCTGCGGGTCCTGGTGCGGGACGCCGGCCGGGTCGTCACCCGCGACCAGCTGATGCGCGAGGTCTGGGACACCACCTGGTGGTCCTCCACCAAGACCCTCGACATGCACATCTCCTGGCTGCGCAAGAAGCTCGGGGACGACGCCGCCAACCCCCGCTACATCGCCACCGTCCGCGGTGTCGGCTTCCGATTCGAAAAAAGCTGAGAAGAGCCACGAGCCCGTGCGCCGCCGTCTGATCAACTCCACGCTCGCCGTGGTGCTCGTCGTGATCGCCGTCTTCGGCGTCTCCCTCGTCATCGTCGAGACCCGCACCATCGAGGCCGGCGCGCAGGAGAGCGTGGCCTCCGAGGCCGTCCGGCTCGTCGGGATAGTGGAGAGCCGGCTGGGTAGCGGCGAGAAGATCACCCCGGACGTCCTCTCCGAACAGATCACCGCCAAGCGGTACGCGCGGATCACGGTGCCCGGCAAGGCACCGATCGAGATCGGGAAACGGCCCTCGGGCGAGGTCATCGAGTCCCGGGTGGACGGCGACCGCGGTGAGTCCGTCACGGTCCAGGACTCCCGCTCCATGGTCAGCGCGGAGATCGGCCGGACGCTGCTGGTCATCCTGGCCGTGGCGCTGCTGGCGATCATCGCCGCGGTGATTCTCGCCGTCCGTCAGGGCCGCCGGCTGACCGCGCCGCTCACCGACCTCGCCGAGACCGCCGAGCGGCTCGGCTCCGGCGACCCCCGCCCGCGCCACCGCCGCTACGGCGTCCAGGAGCTGGACCGGGTCGCCGACGTGCTGGACGCCAGCGCCGAGCGGATCGCCCGGATGCTGACCGCCGAGCGCCGGCTGGCCGCGGACGCCTCCCACCAGCTGCGGACGCCGCTGACCGCGCTGTCCATGCGGCTGGAGGAGATCACCCTCACCGACGACCCGGACACCGTGAAGGAAGAGGCGACCATCGCGCTGGCGCAGGTGGAGCGGCTGACGGACGTCGTCCAGCGGCTGCTGACCAACTCACGGGACCCGCGCAGCGGCTCCGCGGTCGCCTTCGACCTGGACGAGGTCGTCAAGCAGCAGATCGAGGAGTGGCGGCCGGCCTACCGCAGCGCGGGACGGGCCATCGTGCGCTCCGGCAAGAAGAGCCTGCGGGCCGTCGGCACCCCCGGCGCGGTCGCCCAGGTGCTGGCCACCCTGATCGAGAACTCCCTGATGCACGGCGACGGGACGGTCGCGCTGCGCACCCGGGTCACCGGCAACCAGGCGGTCGTCGAGGTCACCGACGCCGGGCCCGGAGTGCCGGTGGACCTCGGCTCACGGGTCTTCGAGCGGACCGTCTCCGGCCGCAACTCCACCGGTCTGGGGCTGGCCGTCGCCCGGGACCTGGCCGAGGCGGACGGCGGACGGCTGGAGCTGCTCCAGCAGCACCCCCCGGTCTTCGCGCTGTTCCTGGCCCGCGAGGCGGAGCCCGCCGAGGAGTGAGCGGCGCCCCGGGCTACTTCCGGGAGGTGCTGCGCGGCCGGCGGGAGCCGTCCGCGAGGAAGGACTCGGCGGTCTCTATCGCCTCCCGCGCGGGCAGCGTGCGGAAGACCCAGGTGCGGTAGGACCAGAAGCGGAAGAGCGTGGCGAGGCCGATGCCGAGGAACTTGAAGACGTTGTTCTGCAGCGGGGTGTCCCAGTGGAAGCCGTACGTCGCGACGTAGAGCAGACCGTTCTCGATCACCAGGCCGACCGCGCTGAACAGCAGGAAGAGCGTCAGTTCCTTGGTGCGGCCCCGCTTGTCGCGGTCGCGGTAGGTGAAGTAGCGGTAGCCGAGGTAGTTGGTGCCGGTCGCCACGACCGTCGCGATGATGCTGGCCCGGACCACGGGCACCTCGGTCAGCTGCCGTACGAGGTTGAACACCGCGAAGTTGACCACGACCCCCGCGCCGCCGACCGCGCCGAACTTGACCACTTCACGAATGAGCGACTCCAGCCGCGACCGCAGTGCGCTCCGTTCACTCATGGTGGTCGTTCAGCTCCCCGTCGTGGGCGGTGTCCGCGATTCCGTCAACCCCGGTCCGCTCCCTCATGCTAACCACGCGCCGATGCGGGCGCCTGCCACATGACGAGTCGCCGTGCAACCCCCGGCGGGCCGTCCGGGTCAGCCGACGGTGACACGGAAGTTGAGGCTCCGGGCGCCCGCCTCGTCGGCCGCGCCGGGGCCGCAGCGCCGGCAGCGCAGCAGCCGTAAGTCCGTACGGCCCGCGCGGACGGCCTCGAAGGCCAGGTAGCGGGCGGGCCCGTCCGGCGGCGGCCCGCCGGTGGCCACCCGCCCGCGGGCCGCCCTGAGGACGTCCGGGTCGGGGCGCGGTTCGGCGACGATCCAGCGGTAGCCGCCGTCCGGGTCGCCGGCGACCCGCACGCTGAAGCGGTCACCGGGGGAGACCGCGATCTCGGTGTCGTCCGCGTCGTAGACCTCCGGCGCGGACAACTGGCTGAAAACGGAGTGCAGGGCGATCAGCAGCGCGGTGATCGCGACGGCGATCACCAGCGTCCTGGTGCCCCTCGGTATGCCACTGTGCGCCATCCGGCCTCCCCTTGTGCCGGGCCCGCTCCGGGCTCCGGTCCCGCACCCCGGCGCGGCGTGCCGGGGGCCGTTGCCGATCTTCCCTCGGTGATCTTCGAACGTGCGAACTCAGAGGATCATCCAAGCCGGTATCGAGGCCGCGGAGCCGGGCGGATACCCTGGGGACGTGACGTTCCCGGTAGTCGGCATGGTCGGCGGCGGTCAGCTCGCCCGTATGACCCACGAGGCGGGTATCCCCCTCGGCATCAAATTCAAGCTCCTCAGCGACACTCCGCAGGAATCGGCGGCTCAGGTGGTCGGTGATGTCGTCCTTGGCGACTACCGCGACCTGGACACGCTGCGCTCCTTCGCGCGTGGCTGCGATGTGATCACCTTCGATCACGAGCACGTTCCCACCGAGCACCTGCGGGCGCTGGAGGCCGACGGCATCCCCGTCCGGCCCGGTCCCGACGCGCTCGTGCACGCCCAGGACAAGGGGGTGATGCGGGCGAAGCTGGACGCGATCGGCGTGCCCTGCCCACGGCACCGCATCGTCTCCGACCCGGCGGACGTGGAACGCTTCGCGGCCGAGGGCGGTGACGGATCGAGCGGCTTCCCGGTGGTCCTCAAGACCGTCCGCGGCGGCTATGACGGCAAGGGCGTCTGGGTCGTACGATCCTCCAAGGAGGCCGCCGAGCCGTTCCGCGCCGGGGTGCCCGTCCTGGCGGAGGAAAAGGTCGATTTCGCCCGCGAGCTGGCGGCCAACATCGTCCGCTCCCCGCACGGCCAGGCCGTCGCCTACCCGGTCGTGGAGTCCATCCAGGTCGACGGCGTCTGCGACACCGTGATCGCCCCCGCGCCCGGACTCGACCCCGAGCTGGCCGGCCAGGCCCAGGAGCTGGCGCTGCGCATCGCCCAGGAGCTGGGGGTCGTCGGCCACCTGGCCGTCGAGCTCTTCGAGACCGCCGACGGCCGCATCCTCGTCAACGAGCTCGCGATGCGCCCGCACAATTCCGGCCACTGGACCCAGGACGGCGCGATCACCTCGCAGTTCGCCAACCACGTCCGTGCCGTGCTCGACCTCCCGCTCGGCGACCCGCGCCCCCGCGCCCGCTGGACGGTGATGGCCAACGTCCTCGGCGGCGACTACTCCGACATGTACTACGCGTACCTGCACTGCATGGCGCGTGATCCGCAGCTGAAGATCCACATGTACGGCAAGGACGTGAAGCCCGGCCGTAAGGTCGGACACGTCAACACCTACGGCGACGACCTGGCCGACGTGCGCGAGCGCGCCGCTCACGCCGCCGGCTACCTGCGAGGAACGATCACCGAATGACGTCCAGCCCGGCGCCCGAAACCCGCCCCTCCGAGCCGGCCCCCGTGGTCGGCATCGTCATGGGCTCCGACTCCGACTGGCCCGTCATGGAGGCCGCCGCCCAGGCCCTCGCCGAGTTCGAGATCCCCCACGAGGTCGATGTCGTCTCCGCGCACCGCATGCCGCGCGAGATGATCGCGTACGGCGAGGCCGCGGCCGACCGCGGCCTGAAGGCGATCATCGCGGGCGCCGGGGGCGCCGCCCACCTCCCCGGCATGCTCGCCTCGGTCACCCCGCTGCCCGTCATCGGCGTCCCGGTCCCGCTCAAGTACCTCGACGGCATGGACTCCCTGCTGTCCATCGTGCAGATGCCGGCCGGGGTGCCGGTCGCCACCGTCTCGGTCGGCGGGGCGCGCAACGCCGGGCTGCTGGCCGCCCGCATCCTCGCCACCCAGGACGCCGAACTCATGGACCGGATGCGGGAGTTCCAGCAGGAGCTGAACGACCAGGCCACCGAGAAGGGCAAGCGGCTGCGCAGCAAGGTCGCCACCCCGAACGGCTTCGGCTTCGGCGGCGCCAAGTGAGTTCCCGCCGGCGGGCGGCAGCGGACCTGCTCGCCCGCTGGCCCGTCGTCGACGGCCACAACGACCTGCCCTGGGCGCTGCGCGAGCAGGTCCGCTACGACCTCGACCGGCGCGACATCGCCGTCGACCAGTCCGCGCACCTGCACACCGACCTGCCGCGGCTGCGGGCCGGCGGCGTCGGCGCGCAGTTCTGGTCGGTGTACGTCCGCACCGACTACACGGGCGACCAGGCCGTCAGCGCCACCCTCGAACAGATCGACGTGGTCCGGCAGCTGGTCGCCCGCTACCCCGACGACCTGCGACTGGCCCTCACCGCCGACGACATGGAGGCGGCCCGCGCCGAAGGCCGGATCGCCTCCCTCATGGGCGCCGAGGGCGGCCACTCCATCAACAACTCACTGGCCACCCTGCGCGCGCTGTACCGACTCGGCGTGCGCTACATGACGCTCACCCACAACGACACCATCGACTGGGCGGACTCCGCGACCGACGAGCCGCGCCACCACGGCCTGACCGCTTTCGGCGAGGAGGTCGTCCGGGAGATGAACCGCTGCGGGATGCTGGTCGACCTCTCGCACGTCTCCGCCGACACCATGCGCGACGCGCTGCGCGTCAGCACCGCGCCGGTGATCTTCTCGCACTCCTCCGCCCGCGCCGTCTGCGACCACCCGCGCAACATCCCCGACGACGTGCTGGAGCGGCTGCCCGCCAACGGCGGTGTCGCGATGGCCACCTTCGTGCCGAAGTTCGTGCTGCCGGCCGCGGTCGCGTGGACACAGCGCGCCGACGAGAACATGCGCGCGCACGGGCTGCACCACCTCGACACGACCGAGGCGGGCATGACCGTCCAGCGTGCCTTCGAGGCGGCCAACCCGCGCCCGAAGGCCACCGCGGCCACGGTCGCCGACCACCTCGACCACATGCGTGAGGTCGCCGGCGTCGACCACATCGGCCTCGGCGGCGACTTCGACGGTACGGCGTTCACGCCGGATGACCTCTCCGATGTCGCCGGCTACCCGAATCTGATCGCCGAGCTGATGGACCGGCGGTGGTCGGAGTCCGACCTCGCGAAGCTGACGTGGCGCAATGCGGTGCGGGTCTTGCGAGCGGCCGAGGGCGTAGCCCTCGGCTGACCTCCCACGTTTCGGCTGCGCTTTGCTTTCGGCCCACGTTTTCGGCTTTCCCGCCGTGATGGTTGCTCGCCGTTTGTTGCCCGCTACGCGGTGCCCCCGCCGTTGCGCCTGCGGCGGGCGGGTCCGCTGCGCGGGGCTGTCGGGGTGCGGTGACGGGCCTCCGCGGGTGGGGTGTGCCGGACGTGGTGCGGGTGGGGGGGGGGCCAACGCAGAGGCGCCCAGGGGCGGGGAGGGG
>NZ_JBSFJF010000039.1:0-77199 GCF_053597915.1 Streptomyces sp. NPDC001219
GGCCGGACGAACTCCCACTCGGCATCGGACAGTTCATGACGACGTATCACCCGACCATGATCTACCACCCGAGATCATTTGAAGACACCCCCTAGCCCTCATGCACTACCGGCCGCTGCTCGGGGTACCCGGAATCGAGATCCGGACCCACGAGACCACGCTGTACAACTCCATCTACCGGGCGGACGATCAGCTCCTGGCCAATGCCCATGTCTGGGGAGTGAACGCCTACGGAGCACCCGTGTGGCACCTGCGTCGGAACGGGGATGGTGGAATCTTCGACACCTATGCCCAGAGCTTCGACGCGGTCTGGACGACGGCGAAGCCCGTACCCGAGGAGTGAACCCTGTCGCGTACCGAGTACTACGACGATCCCGACGCCCCCGAGCCCAACAGCCTCGTCGTTGCCGCTTCAGCAGTGGTGACCGACGACGAGGGCCGCATCCTGCTCCAGCGCCGCCGGGACAACGACCTCTGGGCCCTGCCCGGCGGCGGCATGGAGATGACCGACTCCCTTCCCGGCACCGCGGTCCGGGAGGTCAAGGAGGAGACCGGGCTGGATGTGGAGATCACAGGGCTGGTAGGGACGTACACCGATCCCCGTCACGTGATCGTCTACACGGACGGGGAGGTACGGCGGCAGTTCAACGTGTGCTTCACCGCGCGCCTCGTCGGAGGGCAGCTTGCCATCTCGGACGAGTCCACGGAGCTGCGGTTCATCCACCCCGATGAGATCGGCGATCTCCCGATGCACCACACGCAGCAGCTCCGTATCCGGCACTTCCTGGAGCATCGGGAGCGCCCCTACCTGGGGTGATGACCCGAGTCATTCCCCGGCCGGAGCCACGCCCACCGGGCAACTCACGCCCGTCCCGCCGATCCCGCAGTACCCGTTCGGGTTTTTGCTGCTTGAAAGGTACTGCTGGTGGTAGGCCTCCGCCGGGTAGAAGGGGCGGCCCGTGGCGGGGAGGATTTCGGTGGTGATGTCGTTGTGGCCGGCGTTGTGGAGGACGGGGCGGTAGGCGTCGCGGGAGGCTTCGGCGGCCTGTTGCTGGGCGGGGGAGTGGGTGTAGATGGCCGAGCGGTACTGGGTGCCGACGTCGTTGCCCTGGCGGAAGCCCTGGGTGGGGTCGTGGGACTCCCAGAAGAGCTTCAGGAGCGTCGTGTACGGGACGACGGACGGGTCGTAGACGACGCGGACGGCCTCGGTGTGGCCGGTGTGGCCGCTGCAGACCTCTTCGTAGGTGGGGTTCGGGGTGTGGCCGCCCTGGTAGCCGACGAGGGTGGTCCAGACGCCGTCGGTCTGCCAGAACTTCCGCTCGGCGCCCCAGAAGCAGCCCAGCGCGAAGTCGGCGGTCTCCAGGCCGTCCGGGTACGGGCCGAGCAGCGGGTTGCCGAGGACGGTGTGCCGGCCGGGGACGGCGAAAGCCCGCTCGGGGCGGCCTTCGAGCGCCTCCTCCGGGGTGGGGAGGTGGTTCTTGAAGCGGGAGAACAGCATGTGGATCAGTCTCCTGGGAGGGCGAGCGGACCGGGGGTGTGGCGTCAAGGGACGCGGGTGCGTCGATGTGTGCACTGACGGGAACGCCGGGGAGTGGGCAGGCATTCCGGCCAGGCGGTCAGCTTCCGGGTGGCGGAAAGCCTGTGGAGGTGCCGCCGAGCTGTTCCCAGCCGGCGACGGCCAGGGCGCGGTAGGCGGCGTACTCGGCGGCGGGGCTGCGGCCGTAGGACCAGGGGACGGCGCCCACGTGGCCGTCGACGAGGCGGAGCTGTTCCATGGCCTCGGCGTAGCGCTCGGCGCGTACCAGGAACCAGACCAGGAGATGGCGGACGTGCGGCGCCATGGGGTGGTCGTCGGGCGCCTCGCGGAGCGCGAAGTGGGCGCCCTCTATGGCGCGCTCGACGACCGCGCTCTGGTAGAGGCTGCGGACCATGTTGGCCTCGGGGAGGTGCTCGTAGACCGCGAAGAGCGGGAGGGCCGGGAGCAGGGTCCCCTTGGGGGCGGCGGCCGCGGCGCGCTCGGCGAAGGCCTCGGCCTGTTCGCGGGAGCCGTGCCACTTCTGCGACCAGTAGGGGAGCGCGGCGAGGTGGGCGCCCATGTGCTGCGGGGCGCGCTGGGCGACCTTGGACCAGAGCTCCTCGTAGTCGGCGGCGCGGTCGTGCAGTCCGCGGGCGACCGCCAGCTCGATGATGTACGGGACCGGGCTGCCGGGGGCCAGCAGCGCCGCCTCCCGGCAGACCGTACGGGCCTCCTCCAGGATCATCCGGAAGTCCTGGGAGCCCGGGTCGCGCAGGGCCTGGACGACGAGGAACTGGGCGTGCGTCTGGGCGCCGCCGGGGTCCTTGGGGGCCTCCGAGCGCCAGGTGCGCAGCCAGATCCCGCCGGTCCGCCCGCCGTCGCCGTACCCGGGGCCCGCGCCGCGCCGCTGCTCCTCCGACGCCTCCTCCGCGGCCAGCTCGAAGGCGGCGGCGCCGGCCAGCGTCTGCACCCGCTGCCAGCGGCGCTCCCAGTCGTCGCCGGTGGACTTCAGCAGCGCGGCGGCCGGGCGCCAGTCGTGCGTCCGGCGCATCTCGGCGAGCGCGTCGGCCAGTTCCTGATCCGGGCCGGGCAGGCGGACGTCCAGCTCCTCCAGCGGGACGAAGCCGTAGCCGGCCATCGGGTCGGCGGCCACCACCAGGCCCTGCCGGGTGTGCTGCACGGCCCGTCGGCGCCGCATCCAGGGCAGGAAGACGAGGCCGCCGAGCGCGAGCGCGGCGAAGAGAACCAGCAGAGCATCCATGCGAGGTGTCCTGTACCTGAAATTCTTGTGACGGCTGCCCGGGGGCGGAGCGGGGCGGAGAGGCGGTCGGCGGGGTCGGCGGGCGGTGTGCGGCGGGAACCGCTGCGCGGGTCCTCGTATGTATCCACTATCCAGCCAACCAGAAAGTTCCGGAAAGTTCGGTTGCGCGGACGACTACCCTCGGCAGGCATGAGCGAACAGCGCGAAGAGCGCCACCAGCATTTCGAAACCCTTGCCATCCACGCAGGTCAGGAGCCGGACGAGGCGACCGGCGCGGTGGTACCTCCCATCTACCAGGTATCCACGTACAAGCAGGACGGCGTGGGCGGGCTGCGCGGCGGCTACGAGTACAGCCGCAGCGCCAACCCGACCCGTACCGCCCTGGAAGACAACCTCGCAGCTCTGGACGGCGGCCGCCGCGGCCTCGCCTTCGCCTCCGGCCTCGCCGCCGAGGACTGCCTGCTGCGCACCCTGCTGACCCCCGGCGACCATGTCGTCATCCCCAATGACGCCTACGGCGGCACCTTCCGCCTCATCTCCAAGGTGGTCGAGCGCTGGGGTGTGGAGTGGTCGGTGGCCGACACCTCCGACCCGGAGGCCGTACGCGCCGCGCTGCGCCCCCGTACGAAGGCGATCTGGGTGGAGACGCCCAGCAACCCGCTGCTCGGCATCAGCGACATCTCGGCGCTCGCCGCGGTCGCCCGGGACGCCGGCGTCAAGCTCGTCGTCGACAACACCTTCGCCAGCCCCTACCTCCAGCAGCCGCTGGCCCACGGCGCCGACGTGGTGGTCTACTCCACGACCAAGTACATGGGCGGGCACTCGGACGTGGTCGGCGGCGCCCTGGTCGTCAACGACGACACCCTCGGCGAGGAACTCGCCTACCACCAGAACGCGATGGGCGCGGTCGCCGGGCCGTTCGACGCCTGGCTGGTGATGCGCGGCATCAAGACGCTCGCCGTCCGTATGGACCGGCACAGCGCCAACGCGGAGCGGATCGCGGAGCTGCTGAGCAGCCACCACAAGGTGACCCAGGTGTACTACCCGGGGCTGGCCGAGCACCCGGGCCACGACGTGGCCACCAAGCAGATGCGGTCCTACGGCGGCATGGTGTCGTTCCGGGTCGCCGGCGGCGAGCAGGAAGCGGTGGAGGTCTGCAACCGGGCCAAGCTGTTCACCCTCGGTGAGTCGCTGGGCGGCGTCGAGTCGCTGATCGAGCACCCGGGGCGGATGACGCACGCCTCGACGGCCGGGTCGCTGCTGGAGGTCCCCGCCGACCTCGTGCGCCTCTCCGTCGGCATCGAGTCCGTCGACGACCTGCTGGCCGACCTCGCGCAGGCGCTGGGCTGACGGGACGGTCGCCGGCCGGCCTCACCACCCCTCCACCCGAGGGGTGGTGAGCCGGCGCGGACGCTGCGCGCGCCGCTGGCCGGGCGCCTCACCCGGTGTCAGGACGTGGGGGCCGGCGGCGTCAAGGACGCGGTGATGTCGCAGAGGGAGGCGTTGAAGCGGGTCAGGAGGCCGGTGAAGGCGACGCGCTCCTCCTCGGACCACTGCTCCGTCACCAGGGCCATCAGCGCACGGCGCGAGGTCCGCACCTCGTCCAGACGGGCGCGCCCGCGCTCGGACAGCTGGAGCACCACGGCGCGGCCGTCCTCCGGGTGGGTGGCGCGGCTGACCAGGCCGGAGTCGACCAGCGGGGCGACCTGCCGGGTGACCGTCGAGGAGTCGATGCCCATACCGGCGGCCAGGGCCTTGACGCCCATCGGGCCTTCCTGGTCCAGGCGGTTGAGCAGCAGATACGCGGCGCGGTCCATGGAGTTGCGCGCCTGCCCGACGCCGCCGAGCCGACTCTGTTCTGCGCGGCGGGCGAAGACGGCCACTTGGTGCTGCAGCGCGTCGAGGAGAGCGGGGTCGGTGTGGGTCGTCATGTCCGAAGAGGTGGGCATGGCCGGGAGCTCGCTTCGATGGATGTGCGTATGGATGGGAGGACAGCGTACGCGGACCCGGCGCGGAGCGTACCTGTGCTGTGCATTCCGATGACGGCCGCAACCCCGGCCGTGCGCGGGGCGCGGCCGGACCGCCGCGTGATCAGCATGCGGGCAGAAAAGGCCCGTCGACGGACGAACTGCGAGACTGGCGGCATGGCCGACCAGATGTCGCCCGCGTCCCGCGGAACCGCCGCGTCCGCGCGCTCCGCCGAGGGGCCGGCGGTCACGGTCGAGGACATCCGGGCGGCGCACAAGATGCTCTCCGGGGTCTCGCGGGCCACCGCGATGGAGGGCAGCCGCTATCTGTCCGGGCTCGTCGGCGCCCCCGTGCACCTCAAGTGCGAGAACCTCCAGCGCACCGGCTCCTTCAAGATCCGCGGCGCCTACGTACGGATCGCCGGGCTCTCGGCACAGGAGCGGGCGGCCGGTGTGGTGGCCGCGAGCGCGGGCAACCACGCACAGGGGGTGGCGCTGGCGGCGTCCCTGCTGGGGGTGCGCTCGACGGTGTTCATGCCGGTCGGCGCCCCGTTGCCGAAGGTCGCCGCGACCCGTGAATACGGGGCGGAGGTGCGGCTCCAGGGCCACGTCGTGGACGAGACGCTGGCCGCTGCCCAGGACCACGCGCGCGAGACCGGCGCGGTCTTCATCCACCCCTTCGACCACCACGACATCATCGCCGGGCAGGGCACGGTCGGGCTGGAGATCCTCGAACAGTGCCCGGAGGTACGGACCGTCGTCGTCGGGGTCGGCGGCGGCGGGCTGGTGGCCGGGATCGCGCTCGCGGTGAAGGCGCTGCGGCCGGACGTGAGGGTCGTCGGGGTGCAGGCGGCGGGCGCGGCCTGCTATCCGCCGTCGCTGGCGGCCGGGCGTCCGGTGGCGGTCGAGGGGCTGTCGACGATGGCGGACGGCATCAAGGTCGGGCGGCCCGGCGAGGTGACCTTCGGGATGGTCGAGGAGCTGGTGGACGAGGTCCGTACGGTCACCGAGGACCAGCTCTCCAGTGCGCTGCTGCTGTGCCTGGAGCGGGCGAAGCTGGTGGTGGAGCCGGCCGGGGCGAGCCCGGTGGCGGCGCTGCTCGCCGACCCGGAGCCCTTCGAGGGGCCGGTGGTCGCGGTGCTGTCCGGCGGCAATGTCGACCCGTTGCTTCTGCAGCGCATCCTGCGGCACGGGATGGCCGCCGGCGGGCGCTATCTCTCGCTGCGGCTGCGGCTGACGGACCGGCCGGGGGCGCTGGCGACGCTGCTGGGCGTGCTGTCGGTGGCCGACGCGAACGTCCTCGACGTGGGCCATGTGCGCACCGACCCGCGGCTCGGTCTGACCGAGGTCGAGGTGGAGCTGCAGCTGGAGACCAAGGGGCCGGCGCACTGCGACGAGCTGCGGGCGGCGCTGCGCGAGGCGGGGTACGTCGTCGCGGAGTGAGCCGCCGCGGCAGTTGCTGCACGGGGATGGGGCCATGGGGCGTCACGGGTATACCGTGGCGCCCCACACACGTCGGCGAACGTCTGTTCCCCGTCGTCGGCGCGCACTGATCCGAGAAAAACGCATCGCGATGTATCGCGTGTGGCCGTAGTCTCATGGCTGCGGGGTGCCGGTGCGTCATGGCGTTCCGTTGCGGACGAATGCCCACAGAGTTGCGGGCGAATGCCCACAGAGCAGGCATAGGCCGCCAACCGTATATTCGACCTGGAACTGACCCAAGCCATGGGAGTACCCCTATGCCAGGCGCCATTTACGCCGAAGGCCTGGTCAAGACCTTCGGCGACGTGAGGGCACTGGACGGCGTCGACCTCGACGTCCCCGAAGGAACCGTCCTCGGCATGCTCGGCCCCAACGGTGCAGGCAAGACCACCGCCGTACGGGTCCTGACGACCCTGCTCCAGCCCGACCGGGGCAAGGCGGTGGTCGCCGGGATCGACGTCCTCGCACACCCCGACGAAGTACGGCGCTCCATAGGTCTGTCCGGCCAGTTCGCCGCCGTAGACGAGTACTTGACCGGCCGCGAGAACCTGATGATGGTCGGGCAGCTCTACCAGATGAGCGGACGCGACGCGAAGCGGCGAGCCGAGGAACTGCTGGAGCGCTTCCACCTCGGCGACGCCGCCGACCGCACCGCCAAGACCTACTCCGGCGGTATGCGCCGCAGGCTCGACCTCGCGGCCGCGCTGGTCGTCAGCCCGCCCGTGATGTTCATGGACGAGCCGACCACCGGACTGGACCCCCGTAACCGCCAGGGACTGTGGGACGTCATCCAGGAGCTGGTCGCCGGCGGCACCACCCTGCTGCTCACCACGCAGTACCTGGAGGAGGCCGACCGCCTCGCCCACGACATCTGCGTCGTCGACCACGGCAAGGTCATCGCCCGCGGCACCTCCGACCAGCTCAAGGCGCGCACCGGCGGCGAACGCGTCGAGGTCGTCGTGCACGCCGCCGAGCACCTCACCGTCGCCGACGAGGTCCTGCGCGGCTTCGGCAAGGGCGAGAGCACCGTCGAACCGCACACCCGCAAGCTCACGGTCCCGGTGACCGGCGGCGCCAAGCTGCTTGCCGAGGTCATCCGCGAACTCGACCTGCGCGGGGTGGAGATCGACGACATCGGGCTGCGCCGCCCGACCCTCGACGACGTGTTCATCTCGCTGACCGGCCACGCCGCCGAGACCGCGGACGGTAACGGCGCGGACGGTGACGCGGCGGAAGCCGGGAAGGGCGGCGGCACCGTCGGGAAGCAGAAGAAGCGCCGGAAGGACGGCACGGCGGCCGATGCCGCGGACCCGGACGCGACGGCCGACAAGGAGGGCGTGAAGTGACCACGGCGACCGAAACGGCCGGCGGCACCCCCGTCCGGACCCCGCAGACGCGCGGCGCCCTCAGCCGGTCCGTCCGCGACTCCCTGGTGGTCGCCAAGCGCAACCTGATCCGGATGCTGCGCATCCCCGAAGTGGTGATCTTCGGGCTGATCCAGCCGATCATGTTCGTGGTGCTGTTCACCTACGTCTTCGGCGGCTCCATCAACATCCCCGGCGCCCCGGTGGGCGACGCCCAGGCCTATCGCGAGTTCCTGATGGCCGGGATCTTCGCGCAGACGGTCACCTTCGCCACGGCGGGGGCCGGCGCGGGCATCGCCGACGACATGCACAAGGGCCTCATCGACCGGTTCCGGTCGCTGCCGATGTCCCGTGGCGCGGTGCTGACCGGCCGGACCCTCGCCGACCTCGTACAGACCGCGCTGACGCTGGTGGTGCTGGCGGTGGTCGCGCTGCTGATCGGCTGGCGCACCCACGAGAGCCTCATCGAGGTGCTGGCCGGCTTCGCGCTGCTGCTCCTGCTCGGCTACGCCTTCTCCTGGATCGGCGCGCTCATCGGCCTGTCGGTGCGGACTCCCGAGGCGGCCACCTCGGGCGGGCTGATCTGGCTCTTCCCGCTGACCTTCATCTCGAACGCGTTCGTCCCGGTCAACGGCATGCCCGCGTTTCTGCAGCACGTGGCGGAGTGGAACCCGTTCAGCGCGACGGTGGCCGCCGCCCGGGAGCTGTTCGGCAACACCATCGACAAGGTGCCGAAGTCGGTGACCGGGGCCTGGCCGATGGAGCATCCGGTGATCGCCTCGGTGATCTGGTCCGTGATCATCATCCTGGTCTTCCGGACGCTGGCCGTCCGCAAGTACCGGTCGGCCACGGCCTGAGGGGACTCGGGGCTGCCGGGGGTCCGGCGGTCCCGGACGGCCCGTCGCCCGCGGCACGAAGAAGCGGCCCGGAGCGTCACGCTCCGGGCCGCTGCCTCGTCTCGGGTGTCCCGCGCTCAGCCGCTGTACGGCTTGGCGTCCAGAATCCGGACGGTCGCCTTCTTGCCGTTGGGGAGCTCGTACTCCGCGTCGGCGCCGATCTTCTTGCCGTTCACGCCGGTGCCCAGCGGCGACTGCGGGGAGTAGGTCTCGATGTCCGAGCTCGCGTACTCCCGCGAGGCCAGCAGGAACTCAAGCGTGTCGTCCGGGTCCCCGTCGAACGCGATGGTGACGACCATGCCGGGAGCGACCACGCCGTTGGCGGCCGGGGCCTCGCCGACCTTCGCGCTCTGCAGCAGCTGGGTCAGCTGGCGGACGCGGGCCTCCTGCTTGCCCTGCTCTTCCTTGGCCGCGTGGTAACCGGCGTTCTCCTTCAGGTCACCTTCCTCGCGAGCCGCCGCGATCTTCTGCGTGATCTCGGCGCGTGCGGGACCAGACAGGTGCTCCAGCTCGGCCTTGAGCTGGTCATACGCCTCCTGGGTCAGCCAGGTGACGTTCTCGCTGGTCTGGGTCACAGGTGCTCCTCGTCGGTACTGGGGATAAATCAAACGCCCTACCAGGAAGGTTTGCGCCTTCACAGGTGGGCGAAACCACGAGCCTAACAATTCCGGCACAAAACGGGGAAGAGGAAATTCACAGCGACCGCACAGCAGGACATCATCCCTGATCAGACGCGGTCCCGACACGCCCCGTGCCGGTTGGGGCCAGAGCGTGACGGGCGGGGCGGGCGGTGTGGCTGAGGCGGCCTGGCGGGCCGGTCGGCCGGCGGGGGTGCGGGGGCGTGCGGTGGCCCGTGGGGCGGGGCGGGCGGCAGCCGGCAGGGTCAGCCGGACGCCGTACAGCCGACCAGCACGGCGTTGGTCGCCCGCTTCGTCGTCCGTACCGTGACCTCCGTGTCCACCTGGCCGGAGCGCTGGTCGACGGTGATGTCCTTGCGGCCGACCTCGGAGCCGTCCTCGGCCTGGGAGCGGAGCGTGCACACGCCCTTGGCGCCGGCGTCCTTGACGACCTCGAGATGGACCTTGACGGCGTGGTCGGAGACCGCGTCCCAGGCGATCACCCGGCCGCTGAGGTCCTGCCCCGCGATGTACGAGATGCCGGACCAGCCGACCACGCCCAGCAGCGCGACGCCGAGCACCGCGCCGATGATCTTGAGCTTGCGGTCCGCGCGCTCATCCGCGGAGCGGCCGTAGCGTCCGTCGGGGAGCCCGTCGCGCACCGCGGTCATGATCAATCCTCCTGGATTACGGGGGTCTTCAGCCATGAACCCCCAAGGGGGCCCCGCCCCTGGGAATACAGCGCCCCCTCGCTTCGGTCACTATAGGAGGCATCTTCTCCGGCCCTTCACTGAGGATCGAGTCTTGACTGAGCAGCTGCGTTTGATGGCGGTTCACGCCCACCCCGACGACGAGTCGAGCAAGGGTGCGGCCACCATGGCCAAGTACGTGTCCGAGGGGGTGGACGTGCTGGTCGCCACCTGCACAGGCGGTGAGCGAGGGTCCATCCTCAACCCCAAGCTCCAGGGTGACCCGTACATCGAGGAGAACATCCACGAGGTGCGGAAGAAGGAAATGGACGAGGCCCGGGAGATCCTGGGCGTCAAGCAGGAGTGGCTGGGCTTCGTCGACTCCGGGCTGCCCGAGGGCGACCCGCTGCCGCCGCTGCCCGAGGGCTGCTTCGCGCTCCAGGACGTCGAGGCGGCGGCCGAGCCGCTCGTCCGGCTGATCCGGACGTTCAAGCCGCAGGTCATCACGACCTACGACGAGAACGGCGGCTATCCGCACCCGGACCACATCATGACCCACAAGATCACGATGGTGGCCTTCGAGGCGGCCGGCGACCCGGAGAAGTACCCGGAGGCCGGTGAGCCCTGGCAGCCCCAGAAGCTCTACTACAACCAGGGCTTCAACCGCCCCCGCACGGTCGCGCTGCACGAGGCGCTGCTGGAGCGCGGGATGGACTCGCCCTACGGCGAGTGGCTGGAGCGCTGGAAGCAGTTCGAGCAGCGTGAGCGCACGCTGACCACCTATGTCCCGTGCGCCGACTTCTTCGAGATCCGCGACAAGGCGCTGATCGCCCACGCCACCCAGATCGACCCCGACGGCGGGTGGTTCCGGGTGCCGATGGACCTCCAGCGGGAGGTCTGGCCGACGGAGGAGTACGAGCTGGCGAAGTCGCTCGTGGACACTTCCCTCCCCGAGGACGACCTCTTCGCGGGCATCCGCAACAATTGACCCCATGATGAGCGCGACCAGCACCCTCGCCCTGACGCACTTCGTCACCCTTGCCGACAGCTTCGACAAGGACAAGGTGACCCCCGGCGTCCTCGGCTTCATCGTCTTCGCGGTCATCGGCGGCGCCGTGTGGCTGCTGATGAAGTCCATGAACAAGCACATGAAGAAGGTGGACTTCGAAGAGCAGCCGGAGGGCGGTGAGGCAGGCACCACCGCCTCCGCCGCGCCTGCGGCCGAACCGAAGACCAGCTGAGGGCGGGTCCGCCCGCCCGCCGCGACCACTCGGCCCAGGGGCCGGCCGCTCCGTGCGGACCGGGCGGCCCCGTGAGGACCGGGTGGTTGCACAGAGACCGGGTGGCGGTCGACGGCCGGCCGATGGACACGGCCGGCCGACCGGCCCGGCGGCTCGCCGGTCCGAGCGGCCGGCGAGCCGGGGCTGAGGGCTGTCGGGGGGCCTGAGCGTTGTTGGGGCGGACCCGGGCGCCGTCGGGGCGGGCCTGAGTGCCGTCGGGGCGGCATCGGTGGTACGCGGTGCGCGGCTCGGCGGTGGCGTGTGGCCCCGGCGGTGGCGCGTGGCCCGGAGGTGACGTGCGGCCCCGGCGGTGGCGCGTGCGCGGTGATGCCGTGTGCCCGGGCGGTGACGCCCCGGCGCACCAGCGGGCCGTCCCCCGGCTTGCCACGCCCCGCCGTCATTCCGCGCCGGCCGGGGCGATCGGCACTCCCATGACCTCGCGCGCATGGCGGTTGGGCACCGTGCCCAACCGCCAGGCCTGCCACCCCGACTCGGGCTCCACCCCGCGGTCCAGCAGCAGCGCGAACGCCTCCGTGCAGTCCTCCAGCTTGGAGTCACGGGTGGCGTGCTTCTCCCGGATCAGCTGCGCCAGCTCCTCCTGGGCGACGGCCGTGCCCACCACGGAGCCGCCCGGTGAGGCGAGCGGCAGCAGCGTGCAGCGCAGGAACCGCGCCCAGTCCTCACCGCGCCGGTCGCCGTAGCCGGCGAAGAGCCGCGCCGCCTCGTCGGCCAGCTCCAGCGCCTGCGCCGACCGGCCGTTCCCGGCGTCGATGATCAGCAACTCCAGGCAGGACCACGCCTCGCCGTGCGGCACCCCGATCCGCTGGAAGTCCTTACGGGCGTCCTGCAGCAGCTGCCGGGCGAAGCCGCTGTTGCGCAGCGAGCCGGTCTGCTCGGCCCGCAGATCGCGGGTGACCCGGCCCGAATGGTGCCGGGCGCAGGCGAGGCCGTAGCCGTCCTGCATCCGGCTGAACATCGTCCGTGACCGCTCCAGCTGCCGAAGCGCCGCATCGCGTTCGCCGCGCTCCTCCAGCGCCTGGCCCAGGTAGTACATCGTCCAGGCCTCACCGCGGGCGTCCTCGTGCTGGTGGTGCAGCGGCAGCGCCTGGCGCAGCTGGTCCACCGCGGGACCCGGATCGCCGTCCACCAGCCGGGCGCGCGCCAGCTGCGTCATCGCCCAGGCCTCACCGCGCTCGTCGTGCGTACGGCCGTAGAGCTCCAGCGCCGCCTGCAGGGAGCTCTCCGCGGCCGGCACATCGCCCCTGCGCAGATGCACCTGGCCGAGCTGGAAGTGCGCCCAGGCCTGGCCGTGCACGCTCTCGCTCTCCTCATGGAGCTCCAGCGCCTCGTGCAGCAGGGCGACGGCCTCGGCGATCTGCGCACGGTCCCGCTCCACCGCCGCCAGGGCGTGCAGCGTCCAGGCCCGGTCGCCGTGCATGTCCGCGCCGGACTGCAGCTCCAGCGCCTCCCGGAGCTTGGCCGAGGCCTCGGTGAGGTTGCCCTGCTGCTGGAGGGTGATGCCCAGATCGCGCAACGCCCGTGCCGCGCCCGCCGGATGCTGCGCCTCGAAATACAGGTCGACCACCGACGACAGGGTCGTCCGTGCCTGGTCCAGCTCACCGAGCTGGCGGGCCGCCACACCCGTGCGCCACTGCACCGAGCGCACCAGCAGCCCCTGCCCGGCCGCCCGGGTCAGCTCGCTCAGCTCGCCCAGCCGGTAGAGATCGCCGCGCAGCAGGCAGTAGTCGGCCAGCGCGCCCAGCAGATGCGAGACCGCCGCCTGGTCCACGCCGTGATCGGCATGGCGCAGCGCGGACGTGATGAAGCTGGTCTCGTCGTCCAGCCACTGGAGGGCCGCGTCCAGGGAGGTGAAGCCGTGCGAGCCGAAGCGGTCGGCGCGGGTGGACGTCCGGCCGTCGACCAGCCTGATGACCGAGTCGGCCAGCTCCGCATAGCCGCGGATCAGCCGTTCCTGGGCCGCGCCGCGCTCAGCCGGCTCCTCCTCGTCCACCAGCCGGGCATGCGCGAAGCTGTGCACCAGGGCGTGCAGGCGGTAGCGCTCGCCGCGGACATGTTCGATCAGCCCGGCGCGGGCCAGCGTCCTCAGCTGCCGCTCCGCCTCGGCCTGGTCCACGCCCAGCAGGGCCGCCGAGGCCGCCGCCCCCAGACTGGCCCGGCCCACCAGCGCCAGCCGGCGCAGCAACTGCCGGGCCGCCTCCGGCTGATCCGAGTAGCGCAGCCACAGCGCACGCTCCACCGGCGTCTGTCGCTCGTGGGCCGCCAGGTCCGTGGCCAGCTGCGCGGCGGTGCGGGTACCGAGCGAGGAGCCCGCCACCCGCAGCGCCAGCGGCAGCCCCGCGCACAGCCCGTTGATCGTGTCGACCGCCTGGGCGTCGTACGGGCCCGTGGCGTCCGGGGCCTCCTTGCCGCTCTCGGCGGCGGCCCGCAGGAGCTCTTCGGTGCCTGCGGCGTCCAGCGCTCCCACCGGCAGTTGGAGCACCCATGCCTGGAGGTCCCCGGGCAGCTCCAGCGGCGTACGGGAGGTGACCAGCACCAGGCTGTCGGAGCGCTCCGGAACCAGCGTGCGCACCTGTTCCGCGTCCGCGGCGTCATCCAGCAGCACCGTCACCGGCAGACCCGTCAGATGGTGGTGATACAGCTCGGTGAGCCGCTTGACGTGCTGCTCCTGGGACGGCCGCTCACGGAACAGCAGCTGCTCGCGCGGCGCGCCCAGACGGTTGAGCAGATGCAGCAGCGCGTCCCGGGTCGGCAGCGGCACCTCACCGGGGGTGTCACTGCGCAGATCCACCACGCACGCGCCACGGAACTGATCGCGCAGCTGATGGGCGGCCCGCACCGCCAGCGCCGTCCGGCCCGACCCCGGCTCACCGTGCAGCACCACCACGGTCGGCTTGGTCTCCGTGCTCGCACGGGCCGCGTGCACCCACTGCGCGATCTGCGTCAGCTCGGCCCGGCGCCCGGCGAACGGGCCGTCCGGCTGCGGGAGTTGGGCGAACGACTGCTCCAGTACGGACCGCTGGCGGGCCGCCGCGCTGCGGTCCGCGCCGCGCAACTGCGGCCCGCGGGCGGTCGTCGAGGCGGCCGGCTTTGATGCCGTGCCGCCACCGCGGGCCGCCGCCGTCAGCATCCGCTGCTGATCCAGGAACGGCCGGATACCCCGCACCTCCAGCGCCGTCAGCCACTCCAGCCGCAGCTGCTGGGCGCCACCCGGCTGGGCGCTCCGCCCCGCCGCCTGATGCGCCGCCGGCCAGTGGCCCGCGGTCAGCTTCAGGACCGTGGCCGCCGCGCCCGCCACCACCACGACGGCCCCGACCCCCAGCGCCGCGCCCGCGCCCGTGCCGTACACGAGGTCCGTGCCGAAGGCCGCCACCGCCGCCGCGGCCGTCGCCACCGCGGGCGTCCCCAGCTCCTTGCGGGACAGCCGCCGGCCCAGCGAGGGCCGGCCGGCATCCGCCTCGTCCAGCGCCCGCACATACGCCGTGTACTCCTCGGCGGCGCTGCCCGCCAGCTCCTCCAGCGCCGAGCGGGCCCTGCCGAGCAGCGTCTCCCCGTCGAGCCGCCCGCCCGAGCGCCGGACCTCCTCCTCGACCGTCCTGGTCAACAGCGCTTCCGCTTCCGCCCGGTGGCCTTCGCGCAGCACAGCCAGTGAGCCCGGCATGCCATCCCCCTCCAGCAGTTCCAGCAGTCTCCAGCGGTGATCGTCCCCGCACGCACAGTGTTCCGCGTCCGCACGGATTCCGGCAGGGCTGTGGACAACTCCCTCCGCTCCCGGCTCACCGGCCCCCCTTGGGAGAGGACGGCCCCACACCGAACCGCCTGGCTCATGAGACTTCCCCGTATCCGCTCCAGCACGCCGACAACCCCGTCGACCGGTGACCCTGGTCCACCACCACATTCGAGGAGGCCCGGCGGCGCGGGGTGCCTGTGCTGTTCAGCGTCGGCTACAGCTCGTGCCACTGGGGGCAGTAGCTGAAACAAACCAGGGAACTCAGGCCTGGCCAGAACTCCCCGGCGGTCCGCACTCTCCGCAAGCAGCACGCCGCCACCCTCATGGACGACCGCAAGTACCACCGCGCCCTCCCCGAACTCCACCTGCCGACCGAGGATTTCGCGGAGAAATTCACCAAGGAAGCCGACCCGTCAGCCACCCACCAGGCCCTCCGGTTCCACTGCGAGGCCGCCCGGTGCCTGGAACAACTCGGCGAGGCCACCCAGGCCCTCAAGGAATTCCGCACCCGCCTCCTCTACTTCGAGCGCCACTCCGAAGACCCTTCCCACTCCCGGGAAATCCGCCTCTCCATAGGCCAACTCATGCTCGCCCAGGGCAAACGCGGCGAGGCCCGGGAATGCCTCACTTGCCTCCCGTACGACGCGGAACGGCTGTACAGCCCGCATCACGCGATTCCGGGGCGAGGTGCGGCGGATGCTGCAGTGGCCACCAGGTGCAGGGCTGAGGGGCTCCCACGCCAGGACGGCTGATGCCGAGTTCCTGCGTGGCCTGGCCCGGATGACGCCAAATCGTCTCTATCACGATATCGCCGCCATTATCGATTCCAGAAATATGGCTGAGGTGTCGGCGCCGGTCAAAATTTGGCGCGATTGTTCCCCTTGAGTATGCGACGGGACGGGGTGCGGGCGGTGATATACGGTAAAATGCGGGGAATTTCGCTCAATCGGAATCCGTGTTCGGGCGATGAATAGAGGCGTTAGCGGGGAGTGATGGGGAAGTCTCGAAAAATTTCCCGCCCCTGGGAAGGGCCATGAAAATGCTGTGGTGTGATCCGGAAAGGTTGCGCGTAGGTGAGCGTTGAGCGGTTAAACGTGGGAAAGCGGTCGAAACTCAGTCGCCTAGCTGTCGCCCTTTCCGCGATGGCGGTATTTTTCATCGTTGCGTTCGTGCGGGAAGAAGGCTGGCGAAATCAAGGACTCTTCGCGCTCACCCTCACCTTTACTCTTTCTGCGGCCTTGTCGATCCTGGCGTGGCGAAAGGAGCGCTTGCGGCTGGCCATCCTGGCGATGGCGATGATTGTCGCCGCAGCGGTGGTCGCCAAGATCCTGCGGCCGTGATGGCCCCCTTCTTACCCGCTTCTCCGAACAGCTCACGACACGCGGCTTCGACCTCCCGCTCCGTGAGCGCGCCGTGTTCCTCCTCGTGGAACGCCACGATCTCGGCGAGCTGGCGCCTGACAGCCTCGGTGATGTAGCTGGACAGTCCACGACGACCGGTTCGAGAGCGGAGCTCACTGACCAGGTCGGCGGGCATGGACACGGGGATGTTCTCGGTGGTCCGGTCACGCGCAGAGCGGGGGGTGCGCGCAGAGGTTCGAAACGATGTGTGAACCTTGTCGATATGTCGAGGATGGATCGCGCTAGCGAGTTCTACACCATTGAGCTGGTCGACGGTATTGCTGACGGGTTGCGCCGGGTCACTCGCAAGGGCTGGACCGGACAGGTCCTGGCCTTTCCGCGGCTGGCCTACCGGGATGTGCGCAAGCGTGGCGAGTTGGCGCGCCCTGGCGTCTATGTCCTGGTCGGCCCCAACGGTGGCAGCCTCTCCATGCCGCACCGCTTGTACATTGGTCGAAGTGATGCCTTGCAGGCCCGTATGGACACCTACCAGACTGCCAAGGAAAAGGATTTCTGGAGCCACACTTTCGTCCTGACAAGCATGGGCGACCACCTTCTCAGCACTGCGATCACTGCCTTTCTCGAGGGAGAACTGATCGCGCTGATCCGCAGTATTGGGCGGGCCGTCATCAACACCAACCAGCCGCATCCGCTCGCACTAGACGCGCAGGACGCCCATTTCCTGGAGGAGTATCGCAAGCACGCTCTTGCGATCATGCTGCTGCAGGGAGCGACTTACTTCGATGAGCAACTGCGTGCGCACCCTACGCCTGTTGACCCGCCCGGCACGGTCTCTCCGCGGCACGTGTACCACCTGAAGTCGAAGGCGAAGTTGACCTCCGCGAGAGGCTACGAGAGCCCGCACGGCTTCACCGTCCTGGAGGGCTCCTTCGCACGCAGAGAGGTCGCCGACTCCATGCCCAAGGCTTCTCGCAGGCTGCGCGAGCAGCTCTTGGAGGAGAAGGTCCTGGCCATCGAGGACGACGAGCGCCTGCGGCTGACACAGGCGTACACCTTCACTCATCCGTCCCCGGCTGCCAGCGTGATGGCTGGGTACAGCATCAACGGGGTGGACAGATGGAAGGACGACGGCGGCCGTTCTCTAGCAGACGTGCGCAAGGCTGAGACGCGGGAGGCAACCGAGAACCCTTGAAAGCCGGTGCCGACGGCTTCGAACTCGTCCGCTCCCTACGCACCAATCAGACCACCGTCATCGACGTGGAGCGGCCCAACCGCAGGGCCATCTGCGGCGGCCGTGCTTCGTGCACAGGTGATCACGCGCCGCGATCCTCGTCGTGCAACGGTGAGGCATCAGCGCCTTGAAGGCGACACCCCGCACCGGGAAGCGGGCGCGTAAGCGCGGCGCTTCGGCCTGCCGGTCCCACTCAGGGGTGATGCCGTACGCCAGGACGGAGAGGTCCGTGCGTGCGGCATCCGCGACCTGCGGCGCGATGCCTCGACCGTAACGGACAGGGGTGACATCGCCCCCGTGCGCCGCAGCGGCGGGGGCGGAGGTCACCACAGGCTCAGCGGCCTACCCGCCGCGATAGCTGCCCTGATGCGCGCGACGACTTCGGGTTCATCTTCCCCGCGTTCCCGGCCGGCGCGGACCGCGGCTCCAGATGGCGCGCGACCGTCCGGCAGGGCCTTGGGGTCGGCCGGCGGGCTTCCTGAGGCCTTCCGGTGGGCCGGCCACTCAGTCCGATTCTCGGCAGGTGTACCAAGGCGCAGGTGCTCGGCCGTTGGCAGGAATGGCTGATCCGTGCCCGTCGCCTCCTGGCCCGGGCGCCAGGACCGCGTCAGGGAGCCGGTCACCCCCTGGTCACCCGGGCTTGTCCGCCGGGGTGTTCACCTCGCGGAAGGCGTGCCAGGCCGCGTCCGCGAGGTGGGAGGCCAGTGGGTGGGTGCCGTGCACGGGGAAGGCCAGGTGGGTGCGGACCAGTGGGGCATCCCGCAGCGGGACGAGGCGGACACCCGGGTGGGTGTAGCGACGCGCGGCCGAGGCGGGGGCGGTTCCGAACCCGGTCCCGGCCGCGACCTTCTCCAGCCACTCGTCGAAGTTCCGGCACTCGGCGCCGACTTCCGGACGGGTGCCGTCGGGCCACATCCAGGGGAAGGTCGTGCCGCTCACGACGTTCACCACCAGCGGCCACCGCGCTAACTCCGCCCACCGCACCTCCGGTCGCCGGGCCAGCGGCGAGGCCGTGGGCACCGCGGCGATGCGTTCCTCCTCGTACAGCTGTACGCAGCGCACGCCCCTGGCCTGTATCTCGCCGCGCAGAAGCGCGACATCGACGTCTCCGGTGTCCAGCCCGGCCATCGCGGTGTCCCGGCGCACCAGCTCCACCTCCGAGGCGTTCTCCTTGCCGAAGCGGACGGCGAGCGTCGAGAGGAGTTCGGGCAGCCCCCAGGCGAATCCGATGCGCAGGGCCTGGCCCCCGCGGATGTCGGCGAGGGTCGAGTCGAGTTGCCGAATGATCGGCATGAGCGACTCGCGCAGGCGGCTGCCCTTGGGGGTGAGTGCGATACGGCGCGTGGTGCGGTCGAAGAGGCGCACGCCGAGGGACTCCTCCAAGGCGCGGATGCTGCGGGTGAGTGTCGGCTGAGCGAGGTGAAGCCGTTTGCTGGCGGCGGTGAAACTGCGTGCCTCCGCCACGGCAAGGAAGTTGCGGAGATGACGAAGATCGACATTCATACGGTCAGAGCATAGGCGAGACGGGAAAGCTATTTCCCTGATCCAGATCACCCTGCATAGGCTCGAGGAGTGCCGCCCGCCGGGTGTGCCCGCGGCTCGCAGCGCCGGCGGGAGGCCGTCGTAATTCGCTTGCGTGTAACGGGGGTTGAAAGTGCCGAGCTCGCCATGCTCGCTTCACGTGTTCTTGACGGGCTGATTCCGCACGGGGCGGCTCGTATGCCCGCCCGGGACTGATCGGCAGGAGCCGGGCTTCGTTCTCACCGCATCCGCCGCCGGAATTCCGGCCTGGCGTGAAATGCAAATTTTTTACTGGTCGTTGAGTTTAAGAGAGGTATTGGCGTGCCCGAAGTCGAGACACGGAACGGCCCCATCGAGTACACCTTCCTCGACGGTGATCCGGAGGCGGCTCCGCTGGTCTTTGTGCACGGCGGCACCGGTGCCATCGCCACCTGGAACCGGTTTCCCCGGCTCCTCGCCGCGCGGACCGGGCGTCGCGCGCTGCTCTTCTCCCGCCATGGCAACGGCTTCTCCGGGCCGGCGAAGCTGCCACGCACCCCCCGCTACATGCACGAGGAGGGGCAGGAGAAGCTGCCCGAGCTGCTGGACCTGCTCGGAGTGGAACGGCCCGTGCTCGTCGGGCACAGCGACGGCGGCTCGATGTCCCTGCTGTACGCCTCCGTCCGGCCGGTCGAGGCGGTGGTCGCGCTCGGCCCGCACCTGTACTGCGAGGAGTCCACCCTGCGGGGCGTCCGGGCAGCCCGTGAATCCTTCGACTCCGGCGGGGCGTTCGCCAAGCGGGTGGCGATGATGCACGCCGACCCGAAGACGGTCGTGGACGGGTGGAGCGATGTCTGGCTGTCACCCGCGTTCCGCACCTGGAGTATCGAGGGCGACCTCGACGTCACCGCGCCCGTTCTGCTGATCCAAGGCGACCAGGACGAGTACGGCACGCTCGGGCAGCTCGATGCCGCCGAGCGGGCGCTGTCCGGACCGGTCCGGCGCGAGGTGATCGAAGGCGGCGGCCACTACCAGCACATGGCTGACGCCCCGGAGCGCCTCGTGGCGGCCATCGGTTCCTTCCTCACCGAGTTCGTGCCCGGCCACCGCGCCCCGGAGGCACACGTATGAGCCCGGCGGAACCCCTGCGCCCGCACCCCGCAGGCCCCCTCACCGCCCCGGACGGCGGACGGTTCCCGGGCTCCGCGGACGACGTCAGACTGGACGGCCTCCTGGCCCGGGCCGCCGCGCTGCACCCCGAACGGCCGGCCCTGGCCGCCGCGGGCGAGAGCTGGACCTACGCCGAAGTGGAGCGCGGCGTCGAGACGCTGGCCGGGCAGCTCACCGCGGCGGGGGTGGTCCCGGGCGACCGGGTCGGCGTGTACGCCCCCAAGTCAGCCGCTGCCGTACTGGCCGTCTACGCCGCGCTGCGGGCCGGGGCGGTGGTGGCCCCCCTCGATCCCGCGGACCCCCCGGCCCGCACGGCACGGATGGCCCGCGCCGCCGGGCTCTCGGTGCTGCTGACCCCGGACCGCAGCCTGTCCGCCGGCCGAAGCGCCGCCGCCGAGGCCGCCGAAGGGGCCGAGACCACGGAGGGCACCCTCGACCACGGGCTCAACTGGCTCCGCCTGAGGGCCGGGGCGGACCGCCCGGCTCCGCTGCCCGCGCCCACGGACCGGGGCGGCTACATCCTGTTCACCTCCGGCAGCACCGGCTGGCCCAAGGGAGTCCTGCTCTCGCACGCCAACGTCGCCCACTTCGCGTTGTGGGCCGCGGCGGAGCTGGGGCTCCGTGAGACCGACCGGGTGGGCTCGCAGGCATCCCTCACCTTCGACCTCACCACCTTCGACCTGTTCAGCACCGCCTCGGCCGGTGCCTGTGCGGTCCTGATGCCGGACCTGCTGCGCGCCTTCCCGCGCGATGTGGCCGACTGGCTGCGGGAGCACCGGATCACTGTCTTCTACGCCGTGCCCTCCCTCTACCACGGGATGCTCCAGCGGGGCGGAATTGCCGAGGAGGGCCTGCCGCCCTCCCTGCGCGTGGCCGCCTTCGCCGGCGAGCCGTTCGTCCCCCAACTCCTGGAGAAGTACCTGGGTTTGATGGGGGAGCGGATACCCTTCTACAACCTCTACGGGCCCACTGAGACCAACGTGTGCACGTATCTGCGGGTGCCCCCCGACTGGCGGGCCGGCCAGGAGCTGAGCGTCGGCCGCGCCATCGCCGGCGACGTGGTCGAGGTGCTGGACGAGGACGGCCGGCCGACCGACGGCGAGGGCGAGATCCACGTCGCCGGACCCACCGTCTTCCAGGGCTATCTGCAGCAGGGCGAACTGCGTGACCCCACCCGCACCGTTCCCTTCCGCGACGGCACGGTGCGCCGTGCCTACGCGACCGGGGATCTGGGCCGCATCGACGACCAGGGCCGCGTGCTGCTGCGGGGTCGGCGCGACTCCCAGGTCAAGCGGCGCGGTCACCGCATCGACCTGCTCGACGTGGAAAGCGCCCTCCTGGACCTGCCCCAGGTCGCGACCGCCGCGGTCGTTGCCAAGGAGGGCGCCCACCGCGGCGAGATCTGGGCGTACGTCCAGAGCAGAGGAGCGGCCCTCACGGCCAGGACACTGCTGACCGAGCTGCGCGCGGCGCTGCCCCAGCGGATGCTCCCGGACCGGGTGATCCCCGTGGCCACGCTGCCGCTCACCGCCCGCGGCAAGGTCGACCGTCTCGCGCTGAGCACCCAGGCGCCGGACCTGCCGCACACCGACCAGACCATCGACCAGCGCGCCGGTCGGACCACCGACCGGAACACCGATCGGACCACCGATCGGAACACCGACCGGACCACTGACACCGAGGAGATATCCGCGTGAACAGCGTCGAAGACCTCTGCACCCTGATCAGCAGCAAGATCACCTGGGGGCGCGGCGAGGACCCGCAGCAGCTGACCGCCGACACCCCGCTGCTGGAGATGGGCCTGCTCGACTCGCTGGCGATCATGGAGATCGTCAGCGCGCTGGACAAGGAACACGGCCTCGCCCTGCCCGACGGCGAGGTCGTGGCCGCCAACTTCCGCACCCCCAAGGCACTGTGGACGCTCATCGGGAAACTCCCCACCGGAGCCGCGAAGTGACCTCACCCGTCGACCGCCTGCTGCGCAGCGGCGACCAGGAGACCGAGGCGCTCGTCGACGCCTGTCGGGAGCAGGCCGAGCCGCTCGCCGAACAGCTACGGGAGAAGGACTTCCGCACGCAGTGGGAGGCGATGGCCGAGCTCGGCGTGCTGCGGCTGGCCGAGGACGGCGGTGCGCGTCCCGGACCGGTGACCCGCTCCCTGGCCATGATCGAGGGCATCGGGCTGGCCGGCATCGACCCGGGCGTGTGCTACGCCCTGGCATCCCAGGTGTTCGGCATGGAGTTCCCGCTCCGTGCCGCACTGCCCGGGCCCGCCTGGGAGGCGATCGCGCACATCCAGGACGGGCGGGCGCCGCTGTGCCACGCGCTGACCGAGCGCGGCGGCGGAAGCGACCCACTGTCGATGGAGACCCGAGCCCGGCGGGAGGGCGACGGCCATGTGCTGGACGGCGCCAAGACGTTCATCACCGCCGCGCCGGTCGCCGACCACGCGATCGTCTTCGCCCGCACCGCCGAGGGCCGCCACCCCTTCGCCCTCTCCGCCTTCCTGTTCCCGCTCGACCTGCCGGGAGTCACCCGCAGTGAGCCGTTCGCCAAGACCGCCCTGCCCCAAGTTCCCATGGGGGAGCTGGCCTTCAAGGCCGTACGGCTGCCGGCCGGCTCGCTGATCGGTGAGGAGGGCTCGGGGCTGGCCCTGATGGCCTCCACCACCGCCTGGGAGCGCGCCGTGCTGCTCGGTTACGCCCTCGGCCCGATGCGCCGCACTCTGCGCCGCATCGTGGCGTGGGCCGGCGAGCGCGAGCACTTCGGCCGCCGTATGGGAGCCAGTCACCAGGTCGCCTCCCGCGTCAGCGAGATGGCGCTCGCGCTGCACCGCTCCCGGGTGCAGGTGTACGCGCTGGCCGCCCGCCTGGACACCGGCACACCCGCCCGGCAGCTGGCGGCCGAGGCGGCCCTCACCAAGATCTCGGTATCCGAGGACTACGTCCGGTTCACCGAGCACGCCACCGCGCTCTCCGGCGTGAGGGCCTTCATCACCGACTCCGACCTCCCGGCCGACCTGCACAGCCCGATGGCCGCGCTGACCTACGCGGGCACCAACGACCTGCTGCGCGTGGGCGTGGCCCGCCAGTTCGGCCTCCCGGTCGAGAACTGACCCCGAAGGACACCGATGACGCTGCCAACACACGTGGACGATCTCCTCAAGCTCGCCGTGGAGACCGGCGAGACCCTCGCGCCGCTGGCCGCCGAGGTGGACGCCGGCCGCTCGAACGGCCACGAGGCGTACCGCATCGTGCGCGAGGCCGGCCTGCTCGGCCTGCTCATCCCCCGCGAGGCCGGCGGCGCCGGCCTCAGCTTCGGCACCTACACACGCGTCCTGGAGCAGCTGGGCATCCGCAACGGCGCCGCGGCCCTGGGCTTCAACATGCACAACGTGGTCATCGGCGCCCTCGCCGACACCGCGGGGACACCGCTGCCCCCGGCCGCGGAGGCCTTCCGCTCCTGGGTCTTCGACGAGGTCGTCAGCCACCGCAGGATGTTCGCCTCCGCCGTCTCGGAGGCCGGCAACGGCGCCAAGCTGCGCGGCATGAGCACCACCTACCGGCTCAGCTTGGACCGCGAGCACTACGTCCTGAACGGCGAGAAGTCCTTCGTCTCGCTCGCCGGGGCCGCCGACTACTATGTCGTGGCGGCCCGCGCCGAGGGCGGCGAGAGCAGCGAGGTCTCGCACTTCGTCGTCGCCGCCGACGACCCGGGCGTCCGCTTCGGCCAGGTCCACCGCATGGCCGCGATGAACGGCACCAGCACCGCGGGGATGACGCTGGACGCGGTGACCGTCCCCCGCTCCCGCCTCTACCTCAGCGTCGAGGGCATGTCGCTGTTCAAGCTCGTCCGCGAACCACACTGGATGACCGCCGGGTACACGGGCGCCTACCTGGGCATCGCCGAGGCCATCTACCGCTTCACCGTGGACCACGTCACCTCCTCGCCGCGGCGCGCCGAGGACCCCGTCATCCAGCACGACCTGGGGCGGATGTCGGCCCGGCTGCGGGCGGCCCGCGCGCTGGTGCACGAGGCCGGTGACCTCATCGACAGCGAGCGCGGCAGCGTGGAGGCCAACGCCATGGTGCACGCCGCGAAGTACGTCGTCAGCGAGGTGGGACCCGAGCTGGGACGGGACGCGGTGCGGGTGTGCGGCTCGGCGGCGGTCAGCGGCAGGGCCCCGCTGGAGCGGCTGATCCGTGAGGCGTCGTTCTCGTCGGTGATGCCCGCCAAGCCGCACGACTGTCTGGAGTACCTCGGCAAGGCCGCGGTCGGGGTCAACCTGCGCGACGCGCGGACCTTCTCATGGTGACGCCGGTGACCTCGACCCCGTCCACGATGCCACCGGCCCCGTCGCCCGCGCGCGAGGAAGAGGGGATCGGCCCCGAGGCGTTCCGCGCGCTGATGGGATCGCACGCCGGTGCCGTGGCCGTGATCACCACTGCCGACGAACGGGGGAGCCCCTACGGCTTCACCTGCACCGCGCTGTGCTCGCTCTCCCTGGACCCGCCACTGCTGCTGGTCTGCGTCTCGAACACGGGCCGCACGCTGCCGGTGCTGGTCGAGCGCGGCGAGTTCGTGGTCAACCTCCTGCACGGCCAGGGCCGCCGGGCCGCCGAGGCGTTCGCCGGCCGCACGGCGGAACGCTTCTCTTCGGTGCCCTGGGAGGCGGCCCCCGACAGCGGGCTGCCCCTGCTGCGGGAGGACGCCCACACACTGGCCCGCTGTCGCGTGGACAGGTTGCACCCGGCCGGGGACCACACCATCGTCATCGGCGAGGTGGTGTGGACCGACGCCTCCGAGGAGACCGGCCCGGGGCCGCTGCTGTACGGCAGACGCCGCTACGTGGCCTGGCCCGACTGAGCGGACGGAGCCCGGCCGGTCCGTCTCCTGGCGTCGGAAACCCCGCGGCGCGCGGGCCGCACATGGTCAGGGAGCCGGCGGGCGTGGGGAGTCCACGCCCTCGGTGAGCCTGCGCACGGCCGCCTCGGCGTCCCGGTCATCGGGCAGATAGCACAGGAAGTGATGACCGGGCTCGTCGACGGCGGCCAACTTCACGTACCGCAACCGCAGTTCCCCCACCTCGGGGTGCCTGAAGTGGCGCACCGCGGGCTGGTAGGCCGCCGTCTCCCGCCGGCCGTACCAGTTGGCCGCGTCCGGGTCCTTGGTGACCTCGGCGACGATCTCGGCGTACCGCCGGTCCTCGGGGTGGTGGGCCGCGTGCGCGTGGAACTGTCCCAGCAGGGAGCGCGCCTCGGACTCCCAGTTGGCGATCAGGGCACGGGCGGGCGCCCAACGGAACACCAGCCACGGAAGGTTGCGCTGTTTGGGAGGCAGCCGCGCGGGGTCGGTCAGCAGCGCCGCGTAACCGGCGTTCCAGGCGAGCAGGTCCCAGTGCGGGTCGATGACCGTGGCCGGGTTCGGCGAGACCGACTCGACCAGCGACAACAGGTTGCGCGAGACCCACCCCGGCGACCCCCCGCCCGGTGCCGGATCGTCGACGAACGACAGGACGTGCGCGGTGTCGGCCTCGTCGAGCCGCAGGGCCCGCGCCACCGACCGCAGCACCTGCGCGGAGGTGCGCACCCGCCCCTGTTCCAGCCAGGCGTACCAGGAGGCGCTGATTCCGGCCAGTTCGGCCACCTCGCCGCGGCGCAGCCCCGGGGTGCGCCGTCGCGGCGCCACCGGCAGGTCCAGTTCGGCGGGGGTGAGGCGTTCCCGGCGCGAGCGAAGGAACGCGCCGAGCTCCCTGCGCAGCGCCTGCACCTGGCTTCCCGCACCGGACAGCCGCTCCACCCCGGTCATTCCGCTTTCCCTTCCCCGTCCTCGTGGCGCCGTGGTGTCCGCCCGACCGCCGCCGCAGAGTGTGAGCGATCGTAATCGCCTGAGGTGACCCTCCGGACGGCCGAGGTGGTGATCTTGACGGAGCCCGGGGACGGCCCGGGCCCGGAAAGGAGAGACCCGCCCGTGTCCACCGTCCCGACCGCCGCACCCCCCGACACCAGCGCCCTGTCCGGCCGTTCCCTCTGGCTGCTGCGCTCAGCCGGGTTCGTCAGCAACTTCGACCGCTTCTGCATCACGCCCATGCTGGTGCTCATCTCCGTCCGGCTCGGCGTCAGCATGGCCACGGCAGTGCTCACGGCCAGCGTCTACTTCCTGTGCTACGGCCTGACGCAGCCGCTGTGGGGGCTGGCCAGCGACCGGTTGGGCCGGGTGCGAGTGATGCGGCTCTCGCTCATGGCGGGTGCGCTCGCCTCGCTGCTGTCCACCCTCGCCCCCGGCATCACGGTCCTGATCGCGGCCCGCGCCCTCGCCGGGGCCTGCTACGCCGCCTGCGTACCGGCGTCGCTGAGCTATGTCGGCGACGTGGTGCCCGCCGAGGTCCGCCAACGCCCGCTCAGCGACCTGATGACCGCCATCTCCCTGGGGACGGCGCTGGGCACCGTGGTGGCCGGGGTGCTGGCGAACTACGCCGGCTGGCGCACGGTGTTCCTGCTGCCGGGCCTGATCGCCGCCTGCCTCGCCTGGGCGCTGCGGCGCCTGGCCGAGCCGGAACGGGAGCCCGCCGGTTCCCTCCTGGCACCCTTCCGTGTCGTGCTGGGATCGCGCTGGATGTGGTACCTCATGGCCGTCGCCGTGGTCGAAGGAGCCGTACTGCTGGGCTTCCTGACGTACCTGGCCCCCGCACTGGAGGCCCGGGGTGTGCCGACCGCCCTGGCCGGGGCCACCTCCGCGCTGTACGGTGCCGGGGCCATGGGGTTCGCGCAGGTGGTCAAGAGGCTTGTGGGGCGGTGGAGTCCGGCCGTGCTGATCCTGGTGGGCGGGGCGCAGGCGGCCGTGGCCTACGCCGTCGCGGCGGCGAGCCGGTCCCTGCCGGCGCTGGCGGTCACCGCGCTGCTGCTGGGCGCCAGTTGGTCGTTCATGCACACCACGCTGCAGTCGTGGGCGACCGTGCTCGTCCCGGCGGCCAGGGCCACCAGCGTCGCGATGTTCGGCGTCAGCCTCTACGGCGGCAGCGCGCTCGCCAGCGGCATGACGGCCGCCGCGGCCGCCGGCCACCAGTACGGCCGGCTCTTCCTGATCGCCGCGCTGCTGACCGTTCCACTGACCCTCGCGGCCGTCGTGGGCCGCGCCCGATACCGCTGAGCGCGCACCGGCCTCAGGAGGCGGAGGCGGCGACGACACCCGTGTTCTGGGCCGCCGACACGTACCACTGCCCGTCCCTTCTGACCAGCACCCAGGTGCCCACGTTCTCCCGCCGGTGCTGCGCCATGACGATGGGCTGCCGGAAGAAGACCACCGCGACGTCGGGACTGGGAAAGGTGATGGACTCGATCTCGTACCAGGTCTCGATGCCGTCCGCGTGCCCGCCGAAACGCTCCCGGTGATACGCGTGCAGCGCCTCCCAGCCCACGAACCGTGTGCCGTCCACCGCCGTGAACACGATGTCCTCGGTGAAGCACCGGTCGAACCGCACGGCGTTCTGCTCGGTGAAGGCCGACTCCAGCTCCTGGAAGAGCGCCGTGATGCGGCCTGCGTCGTCGGACTGGAGGGCCGAAGTGCCTGGCTGGACAGTCATGTTGCTCTCCTTCGATGGGGATCTCCTGCCTATCACGCCAACCCGACAGGTGTGTGCACGTGCACGTTGCTCTTGGGGGCGAACGTCAACTGTCGGCCACGACCGGCGTGTTGCCGATGGTGGCGCGGGCGTCCACGGGCGCCGGACCGTGTGGGGAACGGGTCCAACGCCCGCCGCCCGGTTGCTCGGGAAGGTGCTTCGCCGTCCGGTCCCGCCGGGAAGATCACGGGTTTTCGCCCCTAACGTCCGCCGTCGGACGCCGGCGTTGATGGCGAGAACTGTGCAGTGCGCACCGTCACACCGCGCCGGATCATCCGCTCAGGCGGGTCGCGATGTCAGAGTCGTACCGTGAGGAGATTCCTTACGGCCTACGACTGTTGGACGGTTCCCGGTCCGGGGAACCTGGTGAACAAGCAACGAAGGAACGTCAGTTGAAGATTCTGGTGACCGGTGCGACGGGTAACGTCGGCCGTCTCGTGACCGAAGGACTCCTCGACGCGGGTGTGGACGTCCGGGCCCTGACCCGGAATCCGGCCACGGCCGGCCTGCCCGCCGGGGCGGAGGTCGTCGCCGGCGACCTCTCCGAACCCGGCACGCTCCGGGAGGCGTTGGACGGCGTTGAACGGATGTATCTGTTTCCCGTCCCCCAGACCGCCCGCGAGGTGGTCGGCGCCGCCGAGCGGGCCGGGGTGCAGCGTGTCGTCACGCTGTCCTCGGGCGCCGTGACCCTCGGGTTCGACACCATCCACCACCTGCCGGTGGAGCAGGCCGTCGAGGCGTCCGGCATGGAGTGGACCCATGTGCGCCCGGGCGAGTTCGCGACGAACAAGGTGGCCCTCTGGGGGCCGTCCATCCGCGAGGAACGGGTGGTGCGCCATCCGACCCTCGACGTGGTCTGGTTCCCCGCGCACGAGCGGGACATCGCCGATGTGGCCGTCCTCGCGCTGCTCGGGGACGGCCACCACGGTGCGGCCTACACGGTCAACGGACCGCCGGTCAGCCTGCGCGACCAGGTGCGGGCCATCGCCGAGGCCATCGGGGAGGAGATCCGCTGCGAGCGGGTCACTCCGGAGGAGGCCCGGGACCGGTATGTGCGCCAGGGAGGGTTCGCCGCGGCGGCCGCGGACTTCCTGCTCGGTTTCGTGGATCCCGCGGGAAACCCCGCTGACCCGCACGCGACGGCCGCGTTCGACACCTCCCCGCCGGGCCCGCAGCCCACCGTGCGGGAAGTCACCGGCGCCGCACCGCGGACCTTCGCCCAGTGGGCCCGTGACCACGTCGCCGACTTCCGCTGAGCGCACGGTGACGGCGGCCGGAGCGTCCGTGCCGGGGGCGGCTCCACGCGGATTCCCCCTGTACGTCAACACGCCCTCCACAGGGCCGTTGTAGGAGCATCCCCCGCTGTCCCGGCACGGGTGGCGGGAGGGTGCGCAGCGGCCGGGCGTCCTGCGGAACGGCTGGACGGCCTCGGCTGTGTGACGGGGCCACTGGCTCGGCGGGAAGAACCGCGCCTGCACACCGGAACGGCCGCGGCGCCAACTTACCTGTTGGCAAGTTTGTTTCTTGACGCCCCCTGGGCGGGGTTCTATCGTTCAAACGATCAAACCTACCTGTTGGCAAGTAAGCGGGGTGGGTGCTCTCGTCCTGCGGCAAGGAGGCGAAGGCTGTGGACCAAGTGCGGTCAGAGGAAGGACTTCCGTCGGAGGGCTCGCCTCCGCAACTGCGGGGCGCCCGGTTATACCTGGTCCTGAGCGCGGCCGTGATCGCCATGCTGCTGGGCTCCCTGGACGGCACGATCCTCGGTACGGCCATGCCCAGGATCGTCGGCGAACTGGGCGACGCCGACCGCCTTTCGTGGGTGGTCACGGCCTACATGCTCGCCATCGCCATCTCGACCCCGGTATGGGGAAAGGTCAGCGACATGTGGGGGCGCAAGGGCGCTTTCATGGCCTCTGTCGTCATTTTCCTGCTGGGGTCGATACTGTGCGGACTTTCCCAGAGTGTGATGGAGCTGGTCGCCTTCCGGGTGCTGCAGGGGCTGGGCGGCGGTGGCCTGATGGTCGGCGCCATGGCGGTCATCGGAACCGTCATCCCCCTGCGTCAGCAGGGCCGGTACCAGGGCGTGATCTCCGCTGTGATGGGTCTGGCCATGATCAGTGGGCCGCTCTTCGGCGGCATCATCACCGACCACCTCGGCTGGCGCTGGTGCTTCTACGTGAACGTCCCGCTGGGCGTCGCCGGGATACTGATGATGTCGGTCCTGCGCCTGCCCAGGCAGCGCTCCCGTGCCCGGATCGACTACGGCGGGGTGCTGCTGCTGACCGTCGCGATCACGGCCGCTGTGCTGGTGACCACGTGGGGCGGACAGGACTACAGCTGGGGCTCGCCCCTGGTGCTCACGCTGATCGGCGTGGCGGTGCTCGCCGTGGCGGCCCTCCTGTACGTGGAGCGGAGGGTGGCCGAACCGATGCTTCCACTGGGGTTGTTCGCCAGCCGGAACTTCTCCCTGGTCACCGTGATCGGTTTCCTCCTGGGGTGCGTGATGACCAGCGGCGTCACGTTCCTGCCGATCTTCCAGCAGGTCGTCCAGGGTGCCTCGGCCACCAACTCCGGGCTGTTGCTGTTGCCCATGTTCGGCTCCATGATGATCGTGAGCGCGTTCATGGGACGGGTGATCACCAACACAGGCAGGTACAAGGCCTTCGTCGTCTCGGGCGGCGTGTTGCTCGCTGTTGCCACCCTGCTGCTCAGCCGCATGACCATCGAGACCGCCCCCGCGCTCTCCGCGGCCCTCATGGCCGTACTCGGCGCGGGCATCGGCCTGTTGATGCAGACGACGATCCTCGTCTCGCTGCAGAGCGCCGACGCCCGCAACATCGGCGTGGCCTCTTCCACGGCAACCCTCGCCCGGACCCTGGGCAGTTCCGTCGGCGTCGCCGTCAGCGGCACGATGTTCGCGAGCGGTGTGGCGCGAGTGCCCGGCGGCGACTCGGCCGCTCGGCCGGATCCGGCTGTTCTGCAGAAGCTTCCGCACGCGGCCCGTACGGCGTATGAACACGGGGTCGTCGACGGGACGGGACGGGTGTTCCTCCTCGCCGGCGTGCTCTCCCTCGTCGCGGTGGTGGCCGCGCTTCTGGTGCGCGAGGTCCCGCTGCGCGCGTCGAACGATCCGCGGACCGAACCCGCCGACAGCCCGGGGACCGTGGGGCCGGACGCCACTTCGAGCGACCTGGCCGACAGTGGGGCCGCGGAACCCCGCGGCGCGGAGGGCTCCCCGCGGCCGGACCGGCGCGGGACGCGGACGGACGCGTCCGCTCTCGACTGATTGCTCGCGTATGCCTGTTGCCGGCTGTGACCGGCGGTGGCCCGTTTACCTCGGTGGTGTCGACCGTGCGAAATGGGCGACGTCGCTCTGTGCCGGGAATCGCCCCGCGCACCGGCGGTGGCTCCGTCCCACACGGGTCGTGTGCCCCGCCGGTGCGCGGGCGCCGTCTGGGATGGGTCGTTGAGCACCGGAAAGTGAGGGTTGTATGGCACAACAAGTCAGAGGGCTGAAGACCAGTCGCCTGATCGTCGAGACGGCGGCGCAGGTCTTCTGCGAGCGGGGGTACGAAGGGACGAGCACCACCGAAATCCTGTCCCGGTGTCATGTGACCAGGGGCGCGTTGTACTTCCACTTCGCCTCGAAGCAGGACCTCGCCCTCGCGGTGCTCACGGAGGGGAGCGATGTCCTGCTGCCGTTGCCGCGCCGGCTGGTGCTGCAGAGCCTGATCGACTTCAGCCTGGAGTACGCGTACCGGCTGCAGACGGACGTGGTGACGCGCGCCTCCGTACGCCTGCGAACGGAGCTGGAGTACCAGGGCGCGGCGCTGCCCGAGGGGGGCGATGTGCGTGAGGTGATCCTGGGGCTGCTGCGCGAGGCGGAGAAGGCCGGCGAGATCGCGCCCAGCGCCGACCCCGGTGAGATCGCGGATGTGCTGGTGGGGTCGTCCGCGTCCGTGAGCCTGTTCCGGGTGGGCCAGGAGCCCGGGCTGACCCGTCGCGTGGCCACGCTCTGGAGGTACCTGCTGCCCGCCGTGGCGGTTCCCGGGCTGCTGATGTCCCTGCAGCTCGTCCTGAACCAGGCCGAACGCCGGCTGCGGGAACGGCTCGCGGGGATGGCCGCCGGGGGGCGGGGCGAAGAGGCGACCGATCCGCCGGCCGACGATCCGCAGGAAGCCCGCCCCGGTTGGGCGCGGCCCGCGACACTTATGGGATGACGAAACATCAGTGGCCTGAATTCGGCGTATCGCTATCTGTCGCGCCTCTCGCCACCTGTCGCGCGTGACCCACTGTGGAGACATGCCGAGTCGCTTGTCGGCCGACGGCTCCGTCGGCCGCGCGGCGCGGTCCTGGGGGAGCGATGACCTCGCGGTCGCCCCGGCCTGTCGCGAGCGACACCGGACTCGCCACATGAGACGAATCCCAACGTCGTGAATTCGACGTGATCGCGCCAGTGAGATGTCATCAAGCCAACTAGTGCACGCACTCCGCTAACGGGGCATCAGAAACGCTGGCCTGTCACCTGTGTGTATCCGGAATCTTCCTTGACAAATAGACAAGCCTGCTTGTTATGTTGATCAGCGGGTTGAGGGATACGCGAGCTCATGGGGCGCGGGTCGCGCGGCCTGATGGCTGCGCAGGTGAATGCGGCACACGGGGATCTGGCGTGAACGGGGGCGGAATCAATGTCGGAATTGTGTCGGTCCGTCTTCCCTGCTGTTCTCTCGCGGGGCCCTATCCGCTATCTCCGTGCGCTCCGACGCCCTTCTTACTGTTGACGCGCGAACAGAGCACCAAGAAACCGGGGGTCAGATGCGGGTATTAGTAGCGGAACCTGATTGTGAATCCGCGAACTCACTCCGTCAGCACATGCGACGCCACGGATATGAGACGGAGATAGCCGACACGGGCGCCGGCGCCCTGGGTTCCTACCAGGAATACGATCTCCTGATTCTTGATCTGGGGCTTCCCGATGTCGATGGCCTGGAGGTCTGCCGCAGCATACGCACCACGAGCGACATACCCATCATCGCCTTCACCTCCCACGGTACCGAACTCGACCGGGTGCTGTGCCTTCAGGCGGGCTGCGACGACTGCCTCGTCAAGCCGTTCGGATTCCGCGAACTCGTCGCCCGGATCGAGGCGATCATGCGTCGTATCCGGCCGAGAGCCATGCGCAGCCGGCGCCTCTCCCACGGTCCACTGCACATCGACCGGGACCGTCGCGAGGTCTATCTGCACGACTCCCAGGTCAAGGTGACACGCAAGGAGTTCGACCTTCTTCAGTTCCTGGCCTTGCGGCCGACGACCGTGTTCTCACGGGAGCAGTTGATGACCGAGGTCTGGGGAGCGTCACTCCCCGGCGGAGCCCTGGGTTCCAATATCGCCCGCACCATCGACACGCACGTCGGAACCCTGCGCAACAAGCTCGGTTCAAGTGAATGGATCATCACCGTGCGCGGAGTCGGATTCCGGTTCGGCGGCGTACAACAGAGTTGACACACATGTGGAGTTGACGACGATACCGGGTTGACGGGGCTGGGGCAGCGGTGACGTGACGTTCACCGCTGCCCTTTCCCCTTGTCGGCGCCGCTTCCCTCTCCTTCGTTGGTGAAGGCCCGCCCTGGCGGCCGTCGCTCAGCGTTCCGTACGGGAGTCCTTCCGGTGGCTCAGAGCGCGCCGGACATCCGCCTCGGCGTAGTACGTCCGGCCGTCCTTCCGGTGGCGTTCCCACTTGTGCTGACTGGCCAGTCGGTAGACGCTGCCCGACGGAATGCCCCAGAGCCGCGAGACGGCCTGCGGGCTGAGCCAGCGCGGTGGGTGCTTCCCCCCGTGCGCCGACTGCCCGGGGTGCCCGGGCTGCCTCATGCGTTCGCGCAGGTGGAGCCACTGGTGCTCCTCCCAGCGGTGCTCGGGGACCGCGTCACAGCGGATACCGCGCCCCTCGGAGCGGCCGGTGTCCACCGTCGTGCTGAGCGTGCCGGGACAGCCCGGTTCGACGCATCTGCCGACCGGCACCCGGCGCGGCTGGGCGGGGGAGGCGATCCGGCGCGCGGCCCGCTCCAAACGGCCGAGCTCGTACGAGAAGTCGGCGGCGGCCGGGTGGCGGCAGAGCCAGTCCAGGTGATGCTCCAGGAACGTCGCCAGCGCCGGCACGGTCCGCCGCGGGGCGGTCAGCGTCCGCTCCCCGGCGACCAGGCCCGCCCAGCTTGCCAGCCCCCTCAGTACCGCGGACCGCGCCTCGACCGCGCGGCCGTTGAGCCGCATTCCGGGGAGCGGGCCGCCGGAGGTCTTCTCCTGCGGAGTGCGGGAACCGGTCAGCAGAAGGCCGCACTCCTCGTACAGCGCCGGGAGGTTCCGCAGGGCGGAGCGCAGCCCGGCCTGACAGCCCGGGCACAGCCGGTATCCGCTCGCCACCCGGCACACGGCACGTTCGGCGGTGCGCGTCTCCCTGCACGCGGTTCCCACGCACACGGTGGTCGTCGCTGCCGCACAGGATGTTTCCGTGGTCATCCACCGATTCCCCTCGTCGACTACTCCTTCAGCTAATGCGAGCCCCGGAGCCGAAGGCAAGAAGTCCGTGGAATCTTTGCGGTCACCGTGCGATCTCCTCGCGCATTCCAAGTTTCTGCAAGCTGACGTCCTGTGGTGCGTGAAGTCCCGTCCGCGCCGTCACGCCAGGCTGTGGCCCCCATCACAAGTTGTCAGTCAGTTGACGTTTCGCTGGCGCTCCACTGTCGATCCTGCCGGTCTCCTGGCTACTTGTTGTGCGGCTTTTGAAGGACTGGTGTTGATCTCTGTAGGTGGTAGCGAAGAAGCTATTCACTAACTTCCGATGCACTGTCTCCGCCGGCCTGGTCCGGTTTCCGCAGCGATTTCCTTTGCCTTCGCGCTGCCGTCACATGCACGTCGGAACCCATCTGAGTGCGTTTCCCGAGAGGAATACGCCACCTTCTTGCGCGGCACTTCCCAACGCCTTCTTTCCTTGGCGTGCGTGGCTGAGTGTGTCAGGTGAACCGCGTTCTCGGTGGAATCAGTTCGGACACGTTCAGGGAGAGATATATGGATGCATCTGTCATTGTCGTGGGCGCTGGTCCGGCCGGGCTGATGCTCGCCGGGGAACTCCGTCTCGCGGGTACCGACGTCATCGTCCTGGAGCGGCTGCCCGCGCCCAACGGTGAGTCGCGGGGACTGGGTTTCACCGCCCGCACGATGGAGGTCTTCGACCAGCGTGGTCTGCTGCCCAGGTTCGGCGAGATCGAGACCAGTGCCCAGGGCCACTTCGGCGGCCAGCCCGTGGACTTCTCGATTCTCGACGGCGCGCACTACGGCGTGAAGGCCGTGCCGCAGTCGCGGACCGAGGCGATCCTGGAGGAGTGGGCGGCCGGGCTCGGCACGGACCTCCGACGAGGCCACGAGGTCGTGTCGTTCACCGATGACGGTGAGGGTGTGGACGTCGAGGTGGCCGGCCCGGAGGGCACGTACACCCTGCGGACCCGGTTCCTGGTCGGCTGCGACGGCGGGCGCAGCACCATCCGCAAGTCCGGCGGCTTCGACTTCCCGGGCACCTCGGCGACCCGCGAGATGTTCCTGGCGGACGTGCGCGGTTGCGAGATCGGGCCCCGGCCGATCGGGGAGACGGTGGCACGCGGCATGGTGATGTCCGCGCCGCTCGGCGACGGGGTGGACCGCATCATCGTGTGCGAGCAGGGGGCCCCGCCGCGCCGGCGCACCGAACCGCCCGCCTTCGAAGAGGTGGCGGCGGCCTGGCAACGGCTGACCGGGCAGGACATCTCGCACGGTGAGCCGGTGTGGGTCAGCGCGTTCGGCGACCCGGCCCGTCAGGTCACCGAGTACCGCCGGGGCCGGGTGGTGCTGGCCGGCGACTCGGCGCACGTGCACCTCCCGGCCGGCGGCCAGGGCATGAACGCCAGCATTCAGGACTCGGTGAACCTGGGGTGGAAGCTCGCGGCCGTGGTCGCGGGGCGGGCCCCGTCGAGCCTGCTCGACACCTACCACTCCGAACGGCACCCGGTCGGCCGCAGGCTCCTCATGAACACCAGTGCGCAGGGCAAGCTCTTCCTGAGCGGCGACGAGATGCAGCCGGTGCGGGACGTGCTCGCCGAGCTGATCCGCTACGACGTCGTCGGCCGTCACCTGGCCGGGATGGTCTCGGGGCTGGAGATCCGCTACGACGTGGGCGAGGGCGACCACCCGCTCCTCGGTATGCGCATGCCGCACCTGGAACTGGTCGTCGACGACACCAAGACGAGCAGCACCGAACTGCTGCACCCCGCCCGCGGCGTGCTGCTGGACCTGGCCGGTGACGCCGCGCTGCGCGCGAGCGCCGAGGGCTGGTCGGACCGGCTGACCATCGTGGCGGCCACCCCGCACGAGGCCCCCGGCCAGGACCGGCTGGCGGGCGCCACGGCGGTGCTCGTCCGGCCCGACGGATACGTCGCCTGGCTGGCGCCGGGGAGCACGGACTCGCTCGCCGCCTCCCTGGAGCGCTGGTTCGGTCCCGCGCGTGAACTCCCGAAGCAGAAAGGCTAATCATGCACAGCACGCTGATCGTGGCGCGGATGGAGCCTGGTGCGAGCCAGGACGTCAGCCGTCTCTTCGCGTCCTTCGACGGCACCGAGATGCCGCACCTGATGGGGACCCGCCGCCGGCAGCTGTTCTCGTACCGCGGCCTGTACTTCCACCTCCAGGACTTCGAGTCCGACAACGGGGGCGAGCGCATCGAGGAGGCGAAGAGCGACCCGCGGTTCGTCCGGATCAGCGAGGACCTCAAGCCGTTCATCGAGGCGTACGACCCGGCTACCTGGCGCTCACCGGCCGACGCGATGGCGACCCGCTTCTACCACTGGCAGGCGGGCCAGTGACCGGGCGACGGGTCGCCGTCACCGGCATCGGGGTGCTGGCCCCAGGGGCTCTCGGTGTCAAGAACTTCTGGAGCCTGCTGAGCGAGGGCCGCACCGCCACCCGGGGCATCACGCTCTTCGACCCCGCCCCCTTCCGCTCGCGCGTCGCGGCCGAGGTCGACTTCGATCCCGCCGCGCATGGGCTCGGCCCCCAGGAGGTCCGGCGCATGGACCGCGCCGCCCAGTTCGCCGTGGTCGCGGCCCGCGAGGCCCTGAAGGACAGCGGACTGCACGACGGGGCGCTGGACCCTTACCGCACGGGAGTGACCATCGGCAGCGCCGTCGGCGCGACGATGAGCCTGGACGAGGAGTACCGCGTCGTCAGCGACAGCGGACGGCTCGAGCTGGTGGACCACACCTACGCGCCCCGGCACCTGTACGGCGCCTTCGTGCCCAGTTCGTTCGCCGCCGAGGTGGCCTGGGCGGTCGGCGCCGAGGGGCCGGCCTCGGTGGTGTCGACCGGCTGCACGTCCGGCCTGGATTCCGTCGGGTACGCCTGCGAGCTGATCCGGGAGGGGTCCGCTGACGTCATGATCGCCGGTGCGACGGAAGCCCCGATCTCGCCGATCACGGTGGCCTGCTTCGACGCGATCAAGGCCACCACCCCGCGCAACGACGAGGCCGCCCAGGCCTCCCGCCCGTTCGACGCCACGCGCAACGGCTTCGTCCTGGGCGAGGGGTCCGCGGTGTTCGTCCTGGAGGAGCTGGAGAGCGCGCGGAAGCGCGGGGCCGAGATCCACGCCGAGATCGCCGGCTACGGCACCCGCTGCAACGCCTTCCACATGACCGGACTGCGGCCGGACGGCGCGGAGATGGCCGAGGCGATCCGGGTCGCCCTCGACGAGGCGCGGATGACCGCCGAGGACATCGACTACGTCAACGCGCACGGGTCGGGCACCAGGCAGAACGACCTGCACGAGACCGCCGCCGTCAAGCGGAGCCTGGGCGAGCACGCGTACCGGACCCCGGTCAGCTCCATCAAGTCGATGACCGGCCACTCCCTGGGGGCCATCGGCTCGATCGAGATCGCCGCCTCCGTGCTGGCGATGAAGCACGACGTCGTACCGCCCACAGCCAACCTGCACACCCCCGATCCGCAGTGCGACCTGGACTACGTACCGCTGGTCGCCCGCGACTGGCAGACCGACACGGTGCTCACCGTGGGCAGCGGATTCGGGGGATTCCAGAGCGCCATGGTGCTCACCGGGCCCGAGAGGAGGACGGCATGACGGCGCCCGTCGTGGTGACCGGCATCGGCGTCACGGCACCCAACGGACTGGGCACAGGCCCGTACTGGGAGGCCACCCGGATCGGCCGCAGCGGCATCGGCCGCATCAGCCGGTTCGACCCGAGCCCCTACCCGTCCCGGCTCGCCGGCGAGGTTCCGGGGTTCCACGCCGAGGAGCACCTGCCGAACCGGCTGCTGCCGCAGACCGACCGCATGACGCGCCTGGCGCTGGTGGCCGCGGACTGGGCGCTGGCCGACGCCGGCATCAAGCCCGCCGAACTGCCCGAGTTCGACATGGGAGTGGTCACCGCCAGCGCGTCCGGCGGCTTCGAGTTCGGGCAGAACGAACTGCGGGCGCTGTGGAGCAAGGGCGGGCAGTACGTGAGCGCCTACCAGTCCTTCGCCTGGTTCTACGCCGTCAACTCCGGGCAGATCTCGATCCGTAACGGGATGAAGGGCCCCAGCGGCGTGCTGGTCAGCGACCAGGCGGGCGGCCTGGACGCGATCGCCCAGGCACGCCGGCAGATCCGCCGGGGAACCCGCCTGATCGTCTCGGGCGGTGTGGACGCCTCGATCTGCTCCTGGGGCTGGATCGCCCAGCTGACCAGCGAACGGATCAGCACCAGCGAGGACCCCGACCGTGCCTATCGTCCCTTCGACCGCGAGGCGCGCGGCCATGTGCCCGGTGAGGGCGGTGCCCTGCACATCCTGGAGGACGGCGAGTCCGCACGGGAGCGCGGGGCGCGGATCTACGGCGAGATAGCGGGCTACGGCTCCACCTTCGACCCCGGCCCCGGCAGCGGGCGCCCGCCCGGCCTGCGCAGGGCCATCCAACTCGCCCTGGACGACGCCGGGATGGCGCCCGACGAGGTGGACGTGGTCTTCGCGGACGCCGCCGCCGTACCGGAGCTGGACCGCATCGAAGCCCAGGCGGTCTCGGGCGTCTTCGGCCGCCGGGGTGTACCGGTCACCGCACCCAAGACGATGACCGGCCGGCTGTACTCCGGCGGGGCCCCGCTCGACCTGGCCGCGGCCCTGCTGGCCATCCGCGACGGCCTGATCCCCCCGACGCCCAACGTCACACCCGATCCCGCGTACCAGATCGACCTGGTGACCCGGGCGCGTCCCGCGAGCGTGCGGGCCGCCCTGGTGGTGGCACGTGGCCACGGCGGGTTCAACTCCGCCCTGATCGTGCGCGCGCCCCAGGCGTGCGGCGTCTGACACAGCTGACCGAACCCTGACAGGAGCGACATCGTGAACGAGAACTTCACCCTTGACGACCTGCGCCGGATACTGCGCGAGGGAGCGGGCACCGCCGAGGGGGCCGACCTCGACGGCGACATCCTCGACGCCGGCTTCGAGGATCTGGGGTACGACTCCCTGGCCCTGCTGGAGACCGCCAGCCGCATCGAGCGCGAATACGACATCGCGCTCGACGACACCGCCCTGGCCGACGCCAGGACCCCGCGGGACCTGCTGGAGGCCGTCAACGCCCGCCTGTGGGCGTCCGCCGCCTGATCCGCCGGCGCCGTGCCGACGCGGGGCCGACGCGCCTCCGGCCCCCGCACGGCGCCGCCCCCTCGTACACCTGCATAGGAGAGACATGTCGAACCACGAGCGCCGGGTCGCCCTCGTCACGGGCGGCACCAGCGGCATCGGCCTGGCCGTCATCCGGCTGCTGGCCGCCCAGCACCACCGCGTCTACTTCTGCGCCCGCAGCGCCGAGAACGTGGCCGCCACCGTCAAGGAGCTGCGCGCCGAGGGCCTGGAGGTGGACGGCACCGACTGCGACGTCCGTTCCCCCGACGACGTGCGGCGGTTCGTACAGGCCGCCGTGGACCGCTACGGCACCATCGACATCCTGGTCAACAACGCGGGCCGCAGCGGCGGAGGCCCCACGGCGGACCTCACGGACGAGCTGTGGCTCGACGTCATCGACACCAACCTCCACAGCGTCTTCCGGATGACCCGCGAGGTGCTGACCAGCGGCGGTATGCGCGACAAGGGCAGCGGGCGAATCATCAACATCGCCTCCACGGCGGGCAAGCAGGGCGTCGTCCTCGGCGCCCCCTACTCCGCGTCCAAGCACGGGGTGGTCGGCTTCACCAAGGCGCTGGGCAACGAGCTGGCGCCCACCGGCATCACCGTCAACGCGGTCTGCCCGGGCTACGTCGAGACGCCGATGGCGCAGCGCGTGCGGCAGGGCTACGCCGCCGCCTACGACACCGACGAGGCGCAGATCCTCCAGAAGTTCCAGGCCAAGATCCCGCTCGGCCGTTACTCCACCCCCGAAGAGGTCGCCGGCCTCGTGGGCTACCTGGTCACCGACACGGCCGCCTCGATCACCGCCCAGGCCCTCAACGTCTGCGGCGGCCTGGGCAACTTCTGACCTCGCCGGGCCCACCGCCCCGGCCCCCGGAACACCGCCGCCGCACGGAGCAGCCAAGAAGGAGACAGCACATGCCGCAGACCGCTCTGCGCGAAGTGGAGCACGACATCACGATCTCGGCCCCGGCCGCCGACGTCTACCGGCTGCTCGCCGAGGTCGGGAACTGGCCGCAGATCTTCCCGCCCACCATCCACGTCGAACAGCTGGAAAGCACCGGGAACCAGGAGCGCATCCGGATCTGGGCCACCGCCGGCGACGAGGCCAAGAGCTGGACCTCGCGCCGCACGCTCGACCCCGTGGCCCGGCGCATCGACTTCCGCCAGGAGGTGTCCGCCCCTCCGGTGGCATCCATGGGCGGGGCGTGGATCATCGAGGAGCTCGCTCCCGAGAAGTCCCGGGTGCGGCTCCTGCACGACTACCGGGCCGTGGACGACGACCCCGAGGGCCTGGCGTGGATCGACCGCGCGGTCGACCGCAACTCGCGCTCGGAGCTGGCGGCGCTGCGCGTCAACATCGAGCAGGTGCACGCCCGCCGGGAGCTGACCTTCTCGTTCGAGGACAGTGTGCGCGTCGACGGTTCCGCCGAGGACGTCTACGCGTTCATCGACGAGGCCCAGCTCTGGTCCGAGCGGCTGCCGCACGTGGCGTCCGTACGACTGGAGGAGGACACCCCCGGGCTGCAGAACCTGGAGATGGACACCCGGGCCAAGGACGGCTCCACGCACACGACCAGGTCGTACCGGGTCTGCCTCCCGCACCACAAGATCGCCTACAAGCAGACCACGCTGCCCGCGCTGATGACGCTGCACACCGGCCGCTGGACCTTCCACGAGGAGGCCGGCACCGTCATCGCCACCTCGCAGCACACGGTGACCGTCAACACCGACAACATCTCCGCCGTCCTCGGGCCGGACGCCGGAGTCGCGGAGGCCCGGGAGTACCTGCGCGGGGCGCTGGGCGCCAACAGCCGGGCCACCCTCGGCCACGCCAAGGACCACGCCGAACGGCGTCCCGGGCCATGACGGCACCGGACATCGACACCCAGGTCGTCGTGGTGGGCGCGGGCCCCGTCGGGCTGATGCTCGCCGGCGAGCTGCGGCTCGGCGGGGCCGGTGTCACCGTGCTGGAACGGCTGGCCGCGCCGACCACGGAGTCCCGGGCGTCCACCCTCCACGCCCGCACCATGGAGATACTCGAACAGCGGGGCCTGGCCGAGGAGTTGGGCGATCCGCCGAACGGCGGTCCCGGTCACTTCGGAGGCATCCCGCTGGACCTCACGCTGCCCGGCCCCTACCCGGGGCAGTGGAAGGTGCCCCAGGCCCGGACCGAGGAGCTCCTCGCCGGATGGGCCACCGGGCTGGGCGCCGAGCTACGCCGTGGACACCGGGTCGTGGGCATCACCGACCATGGTGACCACGTCGAGGTGGAGGTGGAGGCGGCGCCGCCACCGGCGGGCGGCGGTGGCCCGACGTCGCGCCGCCTCCGCGCGCGGTACGTCGTCGGGTGCGACGGCGAGGAGAGCACCGTCCGGCGGCTGGCCGGCTTCCCGTTCCCCGGGGAGGACGCGACCAGGGAGCTGCTGCGGGCCGACATCGCCGGAATCGACGTTCCCAACCGCCGTTTCGAACGGCACCCCCGCGGCCTGGCCATCGCCTCCCGCGGCCCCACGGGCATCACCCGGGTCATGGCCCACGGCTACGGCACCCCCGCCCGGCCCCGCACCGAGGCTCCCTCCTTCGAGGAGGTGGCCCGCCTGTGGGCGGACATCACCGGCGAGGACATCTCCGGCGGCACACCGGTGTGGCTGAACGCCTTCGGCAACGCGCGCCGGCAGGTCTCCCGGTACCGCCTGGGCCGCGTCCTGCTGGCCGGGGACGCCGCCCACCGGCAGATGCCCGTGGGTGGCCAGGCGCTCAACCTGGGCCTCCAGGACGCCGTCAACCTCGGCTGGAAGCTCGCCGCGCACCTGCGCGGCACCGGACTGCTCGACAGCTACCACGCCGAGCGCCACCCGGTGGGGCGGCGGGTACTGGGCAACATCGCCGCCCAGGCGCTGCTGCTCCTGGGCGGCCAGGACGTCGAGGAGCTGCGGTCGGCATTCCGCGAGCTGATCGGGCTGCCGGAAGCGCGCGCCCACCTGGCGGGCATGATCAGCGGACTGGACGTCCGCTACGACATGGCGGGTGGCGGCGAAGGCGAACACCCGCTGCTGGGCGCCCGGTTGCCCGCGTACCGGCTGCGCACGGCGGCCGGACCGACCGGGACCCTCGGGTTGCTGCGGTCCGGCCGGGGCGTCCTGCTGGATCTCGGCGGAGACCCCGCGCTCGCCGCGGCCGCGCGGCGGTGGGCGGACGGCCGCGTAACCCACGTCCGGGCCGAGGCCGAACCCGGCTGCCAGGGGCCGGAGTTCGGCGCGGCACTGGTCCGCCCGGACGGCCACCTCGCCTGGATCGACGGCACACCGGCCGACCTGGACGCGGCCCTGCGCCGCTGGTTCGGCGCGCCGGACCCGGGCACCGGCACGCCGGCACCACGACACCGGGCCTGAACCGGCCCGCCCCTCGGGCGGCCGGCCGGGACTTCCCCCAGGCCCCACCACACCACACCCCTACAGGAGGACACCGTGACCAAGCTCGCGGGCAAGACGGCACTCGTGACCGGTTCGAGCCGGGGCATCGGGCGGGCGACCGCCGAGCGTCTGGCGCGTGAGGGCGCGCTCGTCGCTGTGCACTACACCTCCCGGGCCGAGGCCGCCCAGGAGACCGTCGCCGCCATCGAGGCGGCCGGTGGCAAGGCGTTCGCCGTCCAGGCCGAACTGGGCGTCGCGGGCGATGTCGACACGCTGTTCGGGGCCCTGGAGAGCGGCCTGAAGGAACGTACCGGCGGCACCGCCCTGGACATCCTGGTCAACAACGCCGCGATCATGGGCGGGGTCGCCCCCGAAGAGGTCACCCCCGAACTCTTCGACCGGCTGGTCGCCGTCAACGCCAAGGCGCCGTTCTTCATCCTGCAGCGTGCCCTCACCCTCATGCCCGACGGCGGCCGCGTCATCAACATCTCCTCCGGGCTCACCCGCTTCGCCAACCCGCAGGAAGTGGCGTACTCGATGACCAAGGGGGCCGTCGAACAGCTCGCGCTGCACTTCGCCAAGCACCTCGGCCCGCGCGGCATCACCGTCAACAGCGTCGCCCCGGGCATCACCAACAACGGCAGCCCGGTGTTCGACATCCCGGAGGCCGTGGAGCAGATGGCCCAGATGTCCACCTTCGGCCGGGTGGCCGAGCCCAGGGACGTCGGCGACGTGGTGGCCTTCCTCGCCTCGGACGACGCCCGCTGGGTCACCGGTGCCTTCATCGACGCCAGCGGTGGCACGTTGCTGGGCTGACGTCCGCCCCCACGGCGCCCGACCCGTGCGCCGCGCCCCGACCGACCGGTCGCGATGATCCCCTGCATCGCGGCCGGCCCTGTCCCGACCGAACCCCTGGCGGTGCATCTCCATGGCGCAGGCTTCGGCCTCCTCCTCACCCTCGGCTCCGGCGACCCACGCGGGGCAGGGCCACGTCCGCCGGCGGCCGGGCCAGTGGCTGCTGCTGAGCGTCCTCGCGGGCAACATGCTCATCGACTCGCTCGAAGTCTCGGTCGTCCTCGTCGCCCTGCCGACGATCGGCCACGCCTTCCACCTCTCAACGTGGTCCACACAGTGGGTGATGGGCGGTTTCCCGCTCGGCTTCGGCGCGGCGCTGATCCCCGGCGCCCGGCTGACCACCGCGCTGGGACGGCGACCGGTCTACCTCGCCGCGCTGCTCGTGCTCACGGCCGCCTCCCTGGCGGGCGGCCTGGCCACCGACCCGGTGGTGCTGACAGCCACCCGGGTCGTCAAGGGCGTGTGCGCCGCGCTCACCGCCCCCACCGGGATGGCCATCATCACCACCACCTTCCGCGAAGGCCCCGAGCGCAGCCGGGCGATCTCGGTCTACTCGTTCTTCGGAGCCTTCGGCTTCACGGCCGGACTCCTGCTCTCCGGCCTGCTGACAGCGGCCGGCTGGCGCTGGGTCTTCCTCTTCCCGGCCCCCGTGGCGCTGCTGCTGCTCCTGCTCGGCGTGCGGTACATCCCCCGCGACGGCAGGCGCGTTCCGTCACCCGCCGTGCCGCTGCGCCGGCTGCTGCGCAACGGGCGGCTGACGCGGGCGGCGTTCGGCGCGGCGGTGCTCAACGGCACGTTCCTGGGGCTGCTGTTCATCGTCACCTTCCGGCTTCAGACGGTCCGGGGCTGGACACCGTGGCAGACCGCGCTGGCCTTCCTGCCGGCCTGCGTTCCGCTCGCGGTCTCCGCGCTGCGCTCGGGGCCGCTGGTGCGGCGCTTCGGCACACCCCGGCTGATCGCGCTGGGCGCCGCAGCCGCGTGCGCCGGCGACGCGCTGGCGCTGCGCACGGCCGCCCTGGACGCGCCGTACCCGACCGGTCTGCTGCCCGTCACGGCGCTGGTCGGGGCGGGCTTCGTCTTCGCGTTCGTGGCCCTGAACACGCAGGCGGGCGGGAGCGTTCCGGCGGAGCAGCGGGGTACCGCCATCGCCCTGTACCAGACCGCCGTGCAGTTCGGCGCGGTGCTGATGCTGGGTTCGGTGTCGGCGCTGCTGGCCGCCGGCCACCCCGGGCGGGCGGTCGGGGCCGACGCGCTCGCCGCCGCGTACCGCCCGCCCCTGCTGCTGGTCGCCGCGGTCGCCGCCGCGGGCCTGCTGATCGCACTGGGCGGCCTCGTCGCGGCCGGCTCCCGCCGCCGCCCACCACGCTGACCCGCACCGTTCCCGACCATGGAAGGCGCCCCTGTGACCGCGCAACCGATCACCACGTCCAGGCTCCCCTCACTCACCGGACTGCGGTTCATCGCCGCTGCCCTGGTGTTCGCCGTCCACGGGGCGAGCACCGGGGTCTTCAAGGACCAGGCCGTGGCGGCGGACTACTTCAGGTTCTTCGGGAACGCGGGGGCCGTCGGCGTGTCGTTCTTCTTCCTCCTCAGCGGGTTCGTGCTCACCTGGTCCGCGCGGACCGGGGACACCGCCCGGCGGTTCTGGCGGCGCCGCTTCTTCAAGGTCGTCCCCAACCACGTGGTGACCTTCGCCGCCGCCCTCGTGCTGATGTCCCTGGTCAGCGCGCAGATCGCGTTCCCGCAGACGCTCGCCAACCTGTTCCTGCTGCAGGCCTGGCTGCCGGACGTCTCCTATATGGAGACCGCCAACACGGTCAGCTGGTCTCTGTCCGTGGAGATGCTCTTCTACCTGGCGTTCCCGCTGCTGATCCGGCTGGTGAACAAGGTCCGGCCGAACCGCCTGTGGTACGGGGCGGCGGGCGCCGCGGCGCTGGTCCTCGTCCTGCCGGTCATCGCCCAGTACCTGCTGCCCGGCACCCCGCACTACGCCTTCCTGCCGGTGTCGTGGACGCAGATCTGGTGCGTCTACGTCTTCCCGCTCAGCCGCCTGCTGGAGTTCCTGCTCGGGATGTTCATGGCCCGCATCCTGCTGACCGGCCGGTGGCCCGGGCTCGGCCTGCTGCCGGCCGGCCTGCTGGCCGTGGCCGCCTACCTGCTGCCGGTCTTCGTGACGTTCAACCAGCTCTACAACTACGCGGCCGTCACGGTCGTCCCGCTCGCGCTGCTCATCCCGGCCGCCGCCGCGGCGGACGTCAGGGGGCGCCGGACCTGGCTGAGCACCCGGACGTTCGTCTGGCTCGGTGAGATCTCCTTCGCCTTCTACCTCGTCCACTCCCTGGTGCTGACGTACGGGCACCGGATCTTCGGCTCGCAGCCCAACATCTTCGGGCAGCCCACCGGCCCGGCCTGGGGCACCCCGGCCGGCCTCGCCTTCCTCGTCGGCTGCCTCGCGGTGTCGGTGCTCCTGGCGTGGGGGCTGTACACGTTCCTTGAGCGGCCCGCGATGCGCCGCTGGTCGCGGCCGGCCCGGGCCGCCTCGGGCGCCCGCGCCGGCGTGGCAGCGGACGCCTGACCCGCCCCTTCCCACCCTCGGTTCTCTTCCCGGTCCGCCTCACCCCAGAAGGAGTTCGACGCCATGTCCGAACAGCCCATCCGCCTCGCCGTCATCACCGGCAGTGTCCGCGACGGCCGGTTCAGCCCCACCGTGACCGACTGGGTCACCGCCCAGACGGCGCACCGCACCGACCTCGACGTGGACGTCATCGACCTCGCGGACGTCCCGCTGGGAACGGCGGGCCCCACCCGTGAGCCCTCGCCCGGGATGACCGCGGTCCTGGACACGATCCGCCCGCGCATCGCCGCGGCGGACGCCTTCGTCGTGGTGACGCCGGAGTACAACCACAGCTTCCCGGCCGTCCTGAAGAACGCCATCGACTGGCACCTGGTGGAGTGGCGGGCCAAGCCGGTCGGGTTCGTCTGCTACGGCGGCTTCTCCGGCGGGCTGCGCGCCGTCGAGCAGCTCCGGCTGGTCTTCGCGGAGCTGCACGCCGTCGGTATCCGGGACACCGTCAGCTTCCACGGCGGTGCCGCCGCCTTCGACGAGAACGGCACGCCCATGGACGCCGAGGGCGCCGCCGCGGCCGCCAAGACCCTGCTGGACCAGCTCACCTGGTGGGCGCTGGCCCTGCGCGAGGCCCGCGACAAGCGCCCGTACGGGGCCTGAGCACAACCGACGGAACGGTAGCCGGAGCGCCGAGGGAGAGGGCCACACGACGATGAAGTACACGATGTTGGGAAAGACCGGGCTACGGGTGTCAGAACTGTGCCTGGGAGCTGGGACGTTCGGCGAGAGCGAGTGGGGGGCCGCCGCCCCGGTGGCGTCCCGGCTGGTCGACCAGTACGCCGAGGCCGGCGGCAACTTCATCGACACCGCCAACGTCTACGGCGGCGGGCTGTCGGAGCGCTGCGTCGGCGAGGTGCTGTCAGGGCGGCGCGACCGCTTCGTCCTGGCGACGAAGTACAACGCGATGACCCGGCCGGGGGACGTCAACTCCGCGGGAAACCACCGGAAGTCCCTGGTCAGCTCGCTGGAGACCAGCCTGCGCCGGCTGCGTACCGACCGGATCGACCTGCTCTGGCTGCACGCCCGCGACCCCTTCACCCCGGTCGAGGAGGTCATGCGGGCACTCGACGACCAGATCCGGGCCGGCAAGATCCTCTACGTCGGTGCCTCCAACTGGCCGGCCTGGGAGGTCTCGCGGGCCAACATGCTCGCCGAGCTGCGCGGCTGGTCGGCCTTCGCCGGTATCCAGGTGCGCTACAACCTCCTGGAGCGCACCCCGGAACGCGACCTGCTTCCCATGGCCGGGGCGTGCGACGTCAGCGTGTTCGCCTGGGGCCCGCTGGCGGAGGGCCGGCTGACGGGCAAGTACCTCCGCAGCGAGAGCGGGCGCCTGAGCGTGGAGAACTGGGCCGGCGACAGTGAACGGGACACCGCGGTCGTCCGCGAGGTCGTCAGGATCGCCGAGGAGAGCGGCCGGACCCCGGCGCAGGTCGCCCTGGCCTGGCTGCGCGGCCGCCCCGCACAGCCGCTGCCCATCCTCGGCGCCACCCGGGAGTCCCAGCTCACGGACACCCTGGCCTGCCTCGACGTCCGCCTCGACGAGGCGCACACCAGGCGGCTGGACGAGCTGAGCCAGGTGCCGATGGGCTTCCCGCACGAACTGATGCGGGTGCCCAAGTTCACCCGCAACGCCTTCTCGGACCGCTGGCAGGACCTGGAGCACCGCCGCCCCGCCGTCCGTACCGTCGCCGACTTCCTCGGATGACCGGGCGCGCCACGGGTGCCGACCCCCGCCCGGCATGTGCCGCCGGGCGCGGGGCGCGCTCCGCCGTGCGGGCTCCCAGGCCCCCGCACCGGCGCCTACCGTCGGCCGGCCGCGCGCCCCTCGCGCGGCCGGCGAGCAACTCCCTTTCCAAGGTGGCCGCATGAGAATCCTGATCACCGGCGGAGCCGGCTTCATCGGCTCGCACTTCGTCCGCTCCCTCCTCGACGACCGGTACGCCGGCTGGGAGGGGGCCAGGGTCACGGTCCTGGACAAGCTCACCTACGCGGGCAACCGGGCCAGCCTCCCCGCCTCGCACCCGCGCCTGACGTTCGTCCAGGGCGACGTGTGCGACAGCGCCCTGCTGCGCGAGGTGCTGCCCGGGCACGACGCGGTGATGCACTTCGCCGCCGAGTCGCACGTCGACCGCTCCATCACCGGAGCCGCCGAGTTCTTCCGCACCAATGTGCTGGGCACCCAGGCCCTGCTGGACGCGGTGCAGGCGACCGGCGTCGAGCGGGTGGTGCACGTCTCCACGGACGAGGTCTACGGCTCCATCGAGGAGGGCGCCTGGACCGAGGAATGGCCACTGCTGCCCAACACCCCGTACGCCGCTTCCAAGGCGGGCTCCGACCTGGTCGCCCGCTCGTACTGGCGCACCCACGGCGTGGACGTCTCCGTCACCCGGTGTTCCAACAACTACGGGCCGTACCAGCACCCGGAGAAGCTCATCCCGCTGTTCGTCACCAACCTGCTCGAGGGCAGGCCGGTCCCGCTGTACGGGGACGGCCGCAACGTCCGCGAGTGGATGCACGTCGACGACCACTGCCGGGCCCTCCATCTCGTCCTCAACAACGGCCGGGCCGGCGAGGTCTACAACGTCGGCGGCGGCAACGAGCGCACCAACCTCGCCCTCACCGAACGGCTCCTCGAACTGTGCGGCGCCGACGCGTCGATGGTGCGCCGGGTCGCCGACCGCAAGGGCCACGACCTGCGCTACGCCCTCGACGAGACCAAGATCCGCGAGGAGCTGGGGTACTCACCCCGGATCTCCTTCGACCAGGGCCTGGCCGACACGGTCGCCTGGTACCGGGACAACCCGGACTGGTGGCGAGAGCCGCCGGCCACGAACGCGTAAGCCCGTCCGACCGTCAATCTCCCGTGCCACACGGAAAGGTGGCTCATGCTGCCACACACCAGTGCCACCCCCAACGACTCCAGGACCCTGACGCCCCGTGCGGACGGCGACGCCGCACGGCGCATGGCCCGCTCGGCCGCGGCGACCGAGGGCGCCATGCTGCGCACCGGCGAGGTCCGGGCCTGGCTCGACGAGCGGGCCCGGGCCAACGTCTTCCAGGTCGACCGGGTGCCCTTCGACGCGCTGGACGGCTGGTCCTTCCAGGGCGGTACCGGCAACCTGGTCCACCGCAGCGGGAAGTTCTTCACCGTCGAGGGCCTGTCCGTCACCGCCGTGGACGGCGACCGGCGCCGGCAGTGGCAGCAGCCCATCATCAAGCAGCCCGAAGTGGGCATCCTCGGGCTGCTGGTCAAGGAGTTCGACGGCGTACCGCACTTCCTGATGCAGGCCAAGATGGAGCCGGGGAACCCCAACCTGCTCCAGCTGTCCCCGACCGTGCAGGCCACGCGGAGCAACTACACCGGAGCCCACCGCGGCGCCGCCGTGAAGTACATCGAGTACTTCACCCGGGCCGCCCGCGGCCGGGTCCTCGCCGACGTCCTGCAGTCCGAGCACGGCTCGTGGTTCCACCGCAAGAGCAACCGCAACATGATCGTCGAAGCGGTCGGCGAGGTGCCGCTGCTGGACGACTTCTGCTGGCTGACCCTGGGGCAGATCAACCAACTGTTGCACCAGGACAACGTGGTGAACATGGACGCGCGGACCGTGCTGTCCTGTGTCCCGCTCGCCGGCGGCACCGAGGCCCGTCTGTCCGACACCGCACTGCTGTCCTGGTTCTGCGGCGAGCGCTCGCGGCACACCGTCACCGCCGAGCGGGTGCCGCTGAACGGCATCACGCGCTGGAAGCGCGGCCCGGACGCCATCGAGCACGACGAGGGCCGCTACTTCCGTGTGGTCGCGGTGGCCGTCCGGGCCGGCAACCGTGAGGTGACCGGCTGGACCCAACCACTGTTCGAGCCGGTCGGCCGGGGCGTGGCGGCCTTCCTGTGGCGCACCATCGGCGGGGTGCCGCACGTCCTGGCGCACGCCCGGGTCGAGGGCGGCTTCCTCGACACCGTCGAACTGGGGCCGACCGTCCAGTACACCCCGGAGAACTACCGGCACCTGCCGGCCGAGGACCGCCCGCCGTACCTCGACACGGTGCTCAACGCCGACCCGTCGCGTATCCGGTACGAGGCCGTGCACTCCGAGGAGGGCGGCCGCTTCCTGAACGCCGAGAGCCGCTACCTGGTCATCGAGGCGGACGAGTCCCAGGCACCCCTGGACCCGCCGCCCGGCTACCAGTGGGTCACCCCCGGCCAGCTGACCTCCCTGGTACGGCACGGGCACTACCTCAACGTGCAGGCCCGCACGCTGCTCGCATGTCTCAACGCGATGGGGGAGCAGGGCTGATGGAGCCGGTGCGGATCGCTGTCATGGGCCTGGCCTCGATCGCCCGGCGGCGCCTGCTGCCCGCCATGGCGGCCTGCCCCGACGTCGAGATCGTCGCGGTGGCGAGTCGCGACGCGGACCGTGCGCGGGAGGCGGCCCGCGCCTACGGGTGCCGGGCGGTGCACGGCTACGACCGGCTGCTCGACCGCGCGGACGTGGAGGCCGTCTACGTTCCACTGCCCTCGTCACTGCACGCGCGGTGGACCGAGGCCGCGTTGCGGGCGGGCAAACACGTCCTCGTCGAGAAGCCGCTCGCCGACGACGCCGAGCGCGCCGCCGCGCTGCTGGCGTCGGCCCGGTCGGCGGGCCTGGTGCTGCGCGAGAACGTGATGTTCGTGCACCACGGGCAGCACGCGGCCGTCCGCGGACTGGTCGAGGACGGCGCGATCGGCCAACTGCGCTCCTTCCAGGCGACGTTCACCATCCCGCCGTTGCCCGACGACGACATCCGCTACGACCCGGACCTGGGCGGGGGAGCACTGGCGGACGTGGGGGTGTACCCCGTGCGGGCCGCCCAGCACTTCCTGGGGCCGGAGCTCGCGGTGCGCGGTGCCGTGCTGACCGCGGGGCCCGGCCGTCGCGTGGAGACCTCCGGTGCGGCGCTGCTGACCGCGGACGGGGGCGTGACCGCCCAGCTGAGCTTCGGCATGGAGCACGCCTACCGGTCCACGTACGAACTGTGCGGCAGCGAGGGCCGGATTCGCATCGACCGTGCCTTCACCCCGCCCGCGGACCACGAACCGGTGGTGCGCCTGACACGCGCCTCGGGGACGGAGCGGTTCCGGCTGCCCGCCGAGGACCAGGTGGCGAGCGCCGTCGCGGCGTTCGCCACCGCCGTGCGCGCCGGGGCGCCGCCCGACGACGCGCCGCTGTGGCAGGCGCGGCTGCTGGACGGCATCCGGCGGCGCGCCGCCGAGGAAGACACCGACCGAGCAGAAACCGCATCGAGGAGTGAGCGATGAGCGCGACCGTGAACTGGATTCCCGAGGGCATGGACCGTGAGGTTCCCAGCGCAGCCCGTGCCTACGACTACATAGCGGGCGGCACCCACCACTTCGAGGCCGACCGGAAGCTGGGGGACCAGGTGCTCTCGGTACTGCCGGCCAGGGACATGTCCCGCCACAACCGGCAGTTCCTCCAGCGTGTGGTGCGCTTCATGGCCGGCCGGGGCATCCGGCAGTTCATCGACCTGGGCTCCGGGCTGCCGGTGATGGGCAACGTCCACGAGACCGCCCAGCAGGCCGCCCCCGAGTGCCGGGTGGTCTACGTCGACAACGAGCGGGCCACCATCGAGCACAGCGAGCTGATCCTACGCGGCGACGAGCGCACCGCCATGGTGGGCGAGGACCTGCGTGACCCGGACGCCGTCCTGAACGCCGAGGCCACCCGCCGCCTGATCGACTTCTCGCAGCCGGTCGGCTTCCTGATGCTGGGCGTGACCCAGTTCCTGCACGACGAGGACGACCCGTGGGCCATCACCGCGGCCTACCGCCGGGCGCTGCCCTCCGGCAGCTGTCTCGCGCTGTCCTGCTTCACCTGGGACAACGACCGCGAGACGATGCGGAACACGGTCGAGATGTTCCAGCGGAGCGGCCGCACGCCGATCGTGCCGCGCACCGGCGAGGAGGTCCGCGAGCTGCTCGGCGACTTCGAACTGCTCGATCCCGGGCTGGTGTTCACGCCCCAGTGGCGCCCGGACGGCGCCTCCGAGGAGCGCTCCAACCTGTACGCGGCCGTCGCGCGTAAGCCCTGAGCGGGGCGGCGGCGCCCACCGGGCCGGCGCGCCGCCCCTCCGGCGCGTCAGGCCTCTTCGGGGTACGCCGCCGCCACCATCTCCATGGTGATCTCCAGCAGCGCCGACCGCTTCTCCTCGGCGTCCCCGGGGAAGTTCGGCAGGGCGAAGGTCCCGAAGTGCAGGGTCAGCAGGGCACTCATGCAGCGCAGCTGGTCGGTGAGCGAGGTGTCCGAGTCGGTGAGCATCTCGCCGATGGTGGTCATCTGCTGCCCGAACTCCTTGCCGACCTTGAGGTCGCGCAGGGTCGCCTCGTTCTCCCGCAGGAAGCGGACGAGCGGGGCGGAGGCTTCGAGTGCGGCGCTGTAGCGGCGCAGGATCTCCTGCTTGGTCTCGAGGGTCCGTGGCTGCTGGCGCCCCCAGGAGATGATGTCGTCGACGGGGCGGGTCAGGTCCTGGAAGATGCTGAGGAGAATGTCCTCCTTCGACTTGAAGTGGTAGTAGATCGCGGGTTTGCTGACCTCCAGGATTTCCGCGATCTCACGCAGCGAGGTCTTCTCGTAGCCGTTTCGGACAAAGAGCTCCAGGGCCACGTCCTGGATGCGCCTGCGGGTGTCCCCCCGCTCCTTCTTCGTGCCTTTTCCGGCCACGCTCTCTCCCTCGGTCCGTCCTCACCCGGCTGGGGCCGGAACACCCACTTACCGGTCGGCAGGCAAGTGCCTGCCGCCCAGTGTACGTGTGCGCGTCGCGCGGGCCATGCCGTCCCCGGCCCGGGTCGCGGACGACCTCGAAGCGCTCGCTCCGCGCCGAGGACGGCCGACACCGGGTCGGCGCACCCGCCACGCACACCTCCGAACCGAAAGGACCGAAGTACCCATGTCCCCCCAGCAGTGGAACTTCCACCCGGATCAGTTCTGGATGCGCGGTGAACGCCCCCCGGCCCCCGTCGCGTACGACGAGGCCAAGCAGCTGTGGAACGTCTACGGCTACGCGGAGGCGCTCCAGGTGCTCAACGACCCGGAGACCTTCTCCTCCGATCTCAGCGTGCTGGCGCCGGAAAGCCAACGGCAGATCTTCCCCGGCAACCTCACGACGATGGACGCGCCCGAGCACACCAAGATGCGCAAGATCGTCAGCGGGGTGTTCACCCGCGGCGTGGTCGCCGGCCTCGAACCCCGCATCAAGGAGATCACCCACGAACTGCTCGACGCGGTCGAGCCGGGCGACTCGTTCGACCTCGTGGAGGTGCTGGCGTACCCGTTGCCCGTCATCGTCATCGCCGAACTGCTCGGGGTTCCCAGCAGCGACCGCCAGCTGTTCAAGGAGTGGACCGGCAAGCTGCTGGAGAGCAACCAGGCGTTCTCCACCGGCGAGGACACCCCGGAGCTGCAGCGGCAGCGTGAGGAGACCCTCGCCCAGATCAGGAACTTCTCCGACTACCTGCTCGACCATGTCGAGCAGCGCCGCGCCGCCCCGCGGGACGACCTGCTGACCAGGCTCGTCCAGGCCGAGGTGGACGGCGAGCGGCTGTCCTCGGCCGAGGTGGGCAACTTCTCCCTGGTCCTGCTGGTGGCGGGGCACATCACCACGACGATGCTGCTGGGCAACACGATCCTGTGCCTGGACACCCACCCTTCGGCCATGGCGGCCGTACGCCGGGACCGCGCCCGCATCCCCACCGCGATCGAGGAGTCGCTGCGGCTGTTCAGCCCGCTGTCCACGCTGCGCCGGGTGACCACTACGGCGGCGCAGATCGGCGACGCCGAGATCCCCCCGCGGTCGGTGGTCATGACGTGGACGGCCGCCGCGGCCCGCGACGAGCGCCAGTTCCGCGACCCGCACACCTTCGACCTCGACCGGGAGAACATCCAGCACCTCTCGTTCGGCAGAGGCGCGCACTTCTGCATGGGGGCGCCGCTGGCCCGCCTTGAAGGCATGCTCGCCCTGAACATCCTCTTCGACCGCTTCCCGGCGCTGCGCCGCGACCCGGCGCGGGACCCGGAGTTCATGCCGGGGGCCGATGTGACGGGCGTGGAGAAGCTGCACCTGCTCACCTGAGCGTCCGGCTCTCCCGGGCGTTCGCGAGCGGGCGCCACGCGCCGCCCCGGGCGGCCCCCCGCGCCGTCCCCACCGGCCCGGCGCCATGCCCTGACCACCCGAAGTCCGCGCGTCGCCCGTCCGGGCGACGGAGGAGACCGGAACACCCATGAGGCTGCTGTTCGTCGCGGGCCCGGACCCGTCCGACATCTACGCCGTCGCCCCCCTCGCCACCGCCGCGCGCGCCGCCGGGCACCAGGTGCTGATGTCCACGCCGAAGGAACTGACCCCGGTGGTCACCGGCGTCGGCCTGCCGACCGTCGCCACGACCACCACACCGATCCCCGACATCAGGGCCACCCGCCGCTCCGGCGAGCGTGAGGTGGTCCCCGATGACGTGGACCACCCCGAGTTCATCCGGTACACCGGCCGCTGGTTCGGGCGGCTGGCCGCCGAAACCCTCGTCCGGCTGCGCGAGGTGGCGGCGGCCTGGCGGCCGGAGGTGGTGGTCACCGGCCCGTACGCGTACGCGGGAGCGCTCCTCGCCCACGAGCTGTCCGTACCGTGGATTCGGCACACCTGGACCGTGCTGGACACCGTGGGCATCCCCGTCGGCAGCGAGGGGGAACTGGCGCCGGAGCTGGCCGAACTGGGCCTCGACCGGATTCCCGGACCGGACCTGCTGATCGACAGCTGTCCGCCCGGCATCCGCCCGGCGGACGCTTCCCCCGCGCAGCAGATCCGCTACGTTCCCGTCAACGCCCAGCGCCCGGCCGAGCCGTGGATGTACACCCGCGGCGAGCGCCGACGGGTGTGCGTCACCGGCGGGCGCATGGCCGCCCTCGATGACGACTTCGAGCTGATCCGCGGCATGGTGCGGCAGCTGGCCGAGTGGGACGCCGAGGTCGTCATCCCGGCGCCGCGGAAGGTCGCTCACGCGCTGCGCGCCGAGTTCGGCGACATCCGCGCGGGCTGGATACCGCTGGACGTACTGATGCCGACCTGCGACCTGATCGTGCACCACGCCGGTGGCGTGCCCGGCCCGACCGGCCTGACGGCCGCGCTCTCGGGCGTCCCGCAGCTGCTGATGCCACAGGAGAAGAAGGCGCACACGGCCGCCCGGCTCGTCGCCGAGTACGGCGCCGCGGTCACCCTGCTTCCGGACGAGGTGAGCACCGACAGCGTCGGCAAGGGCATCCGCGAGCTGCTCTCCGCCCCGTCCTACACCGACCGGGCCCAGGCACTGGCCCAGGAGATCGCCCGGATGCCGTCACCCGCCGAGGCCCTGGGCACCGTCGAGCACCTGGCACGGCGCTGAGCCGCGCGGACGCCACCCGCTGACCCGCCGTGGCTCGCCCACGTGCGGGGAAGAGCCGGCGATCGAACTGGTAACTGCAGAGAGGAAGTTGACGCCCCCTCATCGGCAGCCGCAGCCGCAGCCGCAGCCGCAGCCGCAGCCGCAGCCGCAGGTACAGCCACAGAAACCGACACAGTCACAGACACCGACACCGACACAGGCACTGCACAGACACCGACGGAGACAGGCATATGAAGGGCATCATCCTCGCTGGTGGCAGCGGCACCCGGCTCAGGCCGCTGACCGGAGTGGTCTCGAAGCAGATCCTCCCGGTCTACAACAAGCCGATGATCTACTACCCCCTGTCCGTCCTCATGCTCGCCGGCATCCGGGACATCCTGGTGATCTCCTCGCCGGCTCACCTGGACATGTTCCGCGACCTGCTCGGCGACGGCTCCCGGCTCGGCATCCGGCTGGAGTACGCCGAGCAGAAGGAACCCAACGGCATCGCCGAGGCGTTCATCATCGGCGCCGACCACATCGGCGACGACGACGTGGCGCTGATCCTCGGTGACAACGTCTTCCACGGTCACGGCTTCTCCGAGCTGCTGCGCACCGCCGCCGCCCGCCTCGACGGCTGCGCGCTCTTCGGCTACCCGGTCAACGACCCCTGGCGGTACGGCGTCGCCGAACTGGACGCCGACCGACGGCTGACGGCCCTGACGGAGAAGCCCACCGACCCGGTCTCCAACATCGCGGTCACCGGCCTGTACATGTACAGCAACGACGTGGTCCGGATGGCCCAGGAACTGGTCCCCTCCGACCGCGGCGAGATGGAGATCACCGATCTGAACAAGGCGTACCTGGCACAGGGCCGGGCCCATCTGGCCGAGCTGGGCCGCGGGTTCGTCTGGCTCGACATGGGCACCCACGACTCCCTGCTGGAGGCCGGCCACTACGTCCAGATCGTCGAACAACGCCAGGGCATACGCATCGGCTGCGTCGAGGAGACCGCCTTCCGGATGGGCTACGTCAGCGCGGAGCAGTGCCGCCGGCTCGGTACCGAGCAGTCCAGCACCGACTACGGGTCCTACCTGGTCAGCCTCGTCGAGGGGGACGGGGTGTACGAGGCGCGGGCCCGCCGGACCGCGCCGGCCGGCTGAGCCCGGGGCCCCGGCACCGGCCCCGGCACCCTTCTTCTCCTCGCCCACCCACCTCCGGAGGACCCATGCAGGACCCCGCACCGTCCCGGCTCCCGACCGCGGTCGTGCTGGGAGGCACCGGCTGCATCGGACGGCACGTCTGTGCCGCCTTCGCCCGGCGCGGCTACCGCGTCGTCGTCGTGGCCCGCCGGCCCGCCCCGCACGTGGCGGAGCACATGTTCCGTCCCCTGAACCTGCTCACGGCGTCCGCCGCCGAGCTGGACGCGCTGTTCCGGGACGCGGACGTACGCGCGAGCGTCGTGGTCAACGCCACCGACATGGCGGGTGCCACCGACCTGACCGGCGCCGCGGACGGCGGCGCGGGCCGCGCGGCCGAACTGCTGGCCGCCAACGAGGGGCTGGCCCGCACGCTGGTCGCGGCCCTGGAGGGCAACCCGGGGCGGCCCCGGCTGGTCCACATCGGCACCATCCACGAATACGGGCCCGGCCAGGCAGGGGTCCCGTTGCACGAGGAGATCGAGCCGCGGCCCGCGAACGCCTACGCGGACGCCAAGCTGGCCGCGTCCAGGACCATCCTCGAAGCGGCCCGCGCGGGCCGCGTCGACGGCGTCGCGCTCCGGCTCGTCAACACCTGCGGCCCCTACCCGACCCCGGCGGGTTTCCCGGGCAAGCTCCTCCCCAGGCTGCGCGCCGCGCGGCAGGGCGCCGACCTCTCCGTGCGCGTCGTCGACGCACGGCGCGACTGGATCGATGTGCGCGACGTCGCCGAAGCGTGCGTGCCGGCCGCCGAACGGCCGGTCAGCGGACGGGTGTTCAACATCGGCAGCGGGACCGCGGTGCCGATGCGGGAACTGGTCGCCCACTGCCTCTCCGCCGCCGGCCTGCCGGACTCCGGCGTCACGGAGGAGGACCGCCCGGGGCACGGCGGCGTGCGCGGCCTGGGCGCCGACTGGATTCAGGCCGACATCCGACTGGCCCGCGAGCTGCTGGGCTTCGCCCCGCGCTTCGGACTCAGGCAGTCACTACAGGACATGTGGGATGCGGGGGTCACCAGCCGCTGATCCGCCCCTCCCGCGACGGCCGGCGGCCGAAGCACCCGTCCCGCCCACCTGCCCACCCGACGGCGGCCAGCATCGTGTCGAGGGTCCCCGGGCCAGGGCTGTGATCGGTGTCACTCTTTATGATTCCTTGGCATTCCTCTTGGATTCCTCTGTGATTGCTGACTTGTTCCTGGTTGTCTTTATGAAATCCACGCACTGACGTGGTTGCCTTCTGTGTGCCGGAGCGAAGAAACTCGTCATTACCTTCCGCTGCAGTGTCTCGGTCGGCCATCGCCGGACCGCCGTACAGCTCGGCGCCGTGATCATGCTGGCGCTGGTGTCTGCCCCCGCTCCCGTCGGGACTTCTTCTTCATGAGGCGGATGTGGATATCGCATGAGGCGGATGCGGATATCGACGCGGCGTACCGGTCGATTCGCTCATTCGAAAGGAGTTCGAGTGCGGGTTCTGTTTACCGTGTCCAACTGGCCTGGACACTGGGCCTCTATGGTGCCCCTGGGGTGGGCGTTGCAGGCGGCTGGGCACGAGGTGAACGTCATGTGTACGCCATGCCAGACGCAACCGGTAAGCGGCGCAGGGCTCATGCCGGTTCCGATTCTCGAGGCTATGGACATGACGGTGCGGGGCCGGCTGCACAATTTCCGCCTGGCCGAATTCGGCTCATGGCCCTTTTCGGGACTCCCGCTGCACCCGCTCACCGGGAAACCGCTCGACTCGCTCGATGAATTCGATATGAGCGCGTGGTCCCAGGAGAACCATGACTGGGCCATCGGTGTCACGACTCGGAGCAGTGACGCCGCGGTGGACTTCGCGCGCTGGTGGCGTCCCGATCTCGTGGTCCACGACATCATGAGCTTCGAAGGGCCGCTCGTCGGGAAAGTCCTGGACATTCCCGCCGTGTTGCAGCTGTGGGGGCCCGTCGGTCCGGACGACGACGTACCGGGAGCACCGCCGGGGGCGAGCTTCGTGCCCATGGACCCCAGTGGGGCGTTCCCCCGGCACGGCGTGGGGCAGATGGGGCCGCACGTCTATGAGCACGTGATCGACCCCTCTCCCATCAGCGCGCGACCACCCCTGAAGGCCGAGCGGCTGTCCATCCGTCATGTGCCGTACAACGGTCCTGGAGCGCGGCTGCCGCACGGCGAGAGCGGCTCCGCCGGACCGCGGGTGTGCGTGGTGTGGGGGACCTCCGTCAGCGGTATTTACGGGCCGGCTTCGTTCGCGGTGCCTCGCGTGGTGAACGCTCTCGCAGGGCTGGGCGCCGAGGTCCTCGTTCTGCTCGCGGATGCCGACCGCGAGCGGATGGAGCGCGCGGGAGCGCTTCCACCCGGTGTGCGGCTGATGGAGCGCACGCCGTTGCATCTGCTGATGCCCAGCTGCGACGTGGTCATCCACCACGGGGGCGCCGGCTGCGCCATGACCGCTCTGACGGCTGGAGTGCCGCAGCTGGCCATCCACACAGGCCTGGATCAGGAAGTGATCGCCGGCCGAATCGCCGGAGCCGGTGCGGCCCGGCATCTGTCCAATGTCCAGGCGGATGAAGGGGCGATTCGTGCGGCCGTCACTTCACTCCTCACGGATTCCGCCCATGCGATCGCCGCACGGAAACTGCGGGACGAGATGGAGTCCCAGCCCACTCCGGCGGCGCTGGTGTCTTCGCTGTCCGCCCTCGCTCAGTGAGTAGGAGACCTGAATGCGCGTCCTGGTGATGACGACTCCTGACCCAAGCCACCTGGCGACTTTGGTGCCGGTCGCCTGGGCTCTCCGTACCGCGGGCCACGACGTGCTCGTCCTGGGGAGACCCGACAGCGCGGAACCGGCCCGTACGGCAGGGCTGAACTTCGTGAGTCTCGGCGAACCGTTCGACACCGAAAAGATGGTGCTCAGTGACCTGGCACCAGGGAAACGCCCACTGGAATCCCGGCCGCGCGGTACGAAGGGCGGCTTCGGAGGTGTGTGGATCGAGCATGCGAAATCCATGGTGGAGGAGTACCTGGGTTTTGCCCGCTCCTTCCGTCCGGACCTGATCGTTTCCGATCCGCTGGAGTACAGCGCACTCATTCTGGGAGCCTTGCTGAGGGTCCCGGTCGTTCACCATCGTTGGGGTGTCGATCCGATCGGCACGCCCCGGCTCCCCGCGGCCAGGGAAGAACTGCGCGGGACCTGCCAGTCGCTGGGCCTTGAAACCCTCCCTGAGCCCACGGTAATCCTTGATTCCTGCCCCGGCGCACTGCAGCTCCCGGAACTGAAGCCCGAGACCCCGGTGCGATATGTGCCGTTCAACGGCAGCGAGATGCTGCCTTCCTGGCTGCGTGCGGAGTGGGACCGGCGAGACTCGCGCGCCAAGCGGGTCGCCGTCTCTCTCGGCAGAAGAACCCTGGTCTACAACGGGGTGCCCTTCGTGCGGGCGCTGCTGGGCTCGTTCGCGGAGATGCCGGACGTCGAACTGGTCGCCACCGTCGGCGCGGAGTACCGGGAGCGCATCGGTCCGGTGCCGGCCAACGTGCGGATGGTCGACCCTGTCCCGCTCCATCTGCTCCTCGGCTCCTGCGATGCCGTCATCACCCATGGCGGTGCGGCCACCACCATGACCGCCACCCTCTTCGGGCTGCCGCAGCTGGTACTTCCGCAGATGGCCGACTGTTTCGCGCATGGCGACCGCTTGGCGGCCACCGGCGCGGGAATCAGCTTCGACACCGTGACCGCCCAAGACGATGCGGGGCTTCTCCGCGAGGCGCTGACACAGCTGCTCACAGACCCCCGGTACGCCGAGGCGGCCGGAGCCCTGCGTACGGAAATGGAGGGCATGCCGTCCCCCGCGCAGAACGCCTCCGATCTGGAGCAGCTCGCTCTTTCCCGCGCCCACGGCTGAATGGGGCGTCAGTACGCCGCTCGTGGGTCACGAAGGAGTTTCGCCTTGCCGGCGGTGTGAACTCGCCGGCAGGCGCGAGCTCCTGGCCCTCGCGCACTTGGCTGGGCACCCGCTCACCTGACCACCACTTCCCCTTCGGGAAGCAGCCCCCCGACAAGACGAGAAGAGAACGGTTCGCCCATGAAGATGCTGTTCGTCGCGGGCCCCACCCCGTCCAACGCGTTCGCTCTCGCCCCGCTCGCGACCGCGGCACGTGATGAGGGGCACCAGGTTTTCATGTCGACACTGAAGGAGCGGACATCGGTGGTGGCCGGGATCGGCCTGCCCGCCATCGCCGCCACCACCACTCCGATAGCCGACATCAAGGCCACGCGGCGCTCCGGCGAGCGGGAGATCGTCCCGGACGACGTGGACCACCCCGAGTTCATCCAGTACACGGGCCGCTGGTTCGGGCGGGTGGCGGCGGAAAGCCTGGTTCAGCTGCGGGAGATGGCGGCCGGCTGGCGCCCGGACATCGTGATCGGAGGCCCGCACGCCTACGCGGCGGCGCTCCTGGCCCACGAACTGTCGGTGCCGTGGGTGCGGCACACCTGGGCCGCGCTGGACACCGTGGGCATCCACGTGGGCAGCGAGGGAGAACTCCAGCCGGAACTGCGCCAGTTGGGTCTGGACGGCGTCCCGCAGCCCGATCTGCTGATCGACAACTGCCCGCCCGGAGTCCGGTGGGCCGGCGCCGCCCCCGCCCAACAGGTCCGGTGGGTCCCCATCAACTCCCAGAATCCCGTCGAACCGTGGATGTACACCCGCGGCGAGCGGCGCAGGGTGTGTGTGACGGGCGGAAGCATGGCCGCCCGGGACAACAACTTCGAACTCATCCGGAGCATGGTCGACAGCCTCGCCGTCCTGGACGCCGAGATCGTCATCCCCGCGCCGGAGGAGGTCGCCGCCGAACTGCGCAAGCAGTGCGACGGCATCCGGACGGGCTGGATTCCGCTGGACGTGCTGATGCCGACCTGCGACCTCATCGTGCACCACGCCGGCGGCCTCACCGGACAGACCGCGATGATCTCGGGAGTGCCGCAACTGCTCCTGCCCCAGGAGAAGAAGGTCCGCCGCGCCGCGCAACTCGTCGCCGACTACGGTGCCGCGATCAACCTGCTGCCCGACGAGGTCACCCCCGACAGCGTCGCGAAGGCCCTCCAGACACTCATGGAGGACTCGGCTTACCAGGACAGGTCCGAGGCGCTCGGCCGGGAGATCGCCGCCATGCCGTCCCCGAGCGAAGTGGTCGGCGTACTCGAGGACCTGGCAACCCGCGCACGTTAGGGAGACATGTCGATGAGGGTTCTCTTCGTCACCGGCGGCGGCCAGGCGACCGTGTTCTCGCAGGCCCCGCTCGCCACGGCCCTGCGCGGCGCGGGCCACGAGATCTTCATGGCGGCCAACAGCGACCTGATGTCCGCCACCGAGGCGGCGGCGATCCCGGCGGTCCCGACGACCGACCTGCCGGTCCGGCACTTCATCTCCCAGGACCGGCAGGGGCGGCCGGTGCCTCCGCCACTCGACGCCGGGGTGGCCGAGCAGGGCGTGTTCACCGGCCGCTGGTTCGGACGAATGGCCGCCGCGAGCCTGGGCGTCCTCAGGGAGTTCACGGCGGCGTGGCGCCCCGATGTCGTCGTCGGCGGGACCATGACGTACGCGGCACCGCTGCTGGCGCGGCATCTCGGGGTCCCGTGGGTGCGGCTGGCGTGGGACGCGATCGACGCGACGCAGGTGCACCCCGGCGCCGACGAGGAACTCCAACCCGAGCTGAGCGAGCTGGGACTGGCGCACCTCCCCGAGCCCGACCTGTTCATCGACGTGTGCCCGCCCAGTCTGCGGCCCGCCGACGCCCGCCCGGCATCGCCGATGCGGTACGTCCCCGCGAATCGTCAACGGCAGCTCGAACCGTGGATGTACACCCGTGGGGACCGCCGCCGGATCTGCCTCACCGCCGGCAGCCAGGTGACCCGCGACGGCCACCACAAGCTCTTCGAGTTCCTGACGCGTACGGTGGCCGAGCTGGCCCCGCTCGACGCCGAAGTCCTGATCGCCGCTCCCGACGGCCTTGCCGCCGACCTGCGCGAGGCCTGCGGCGATGTGCGCGCGGGGTGGTTCCCCCTGGACGTCGTGGCCCCGACGTGTGATCTGCTCGTGCACCACGGGGGCGGCGTGACCAGCCTGACGGGCATGTACTCCGGGACGCCCCAAGTCATCGTCCCAGGCGCGGAGATGCTCGCCGACGCGGCCGAGCGCCTGGCCGGCTACGGCGCGGCCGTGACGCTGAAGACCGGAGAGGACGCGCCCGACGCCGTCGGTGCGGCATGCCGCGAGGCCGTCTCGGACGTCTCCTGCGTCACCCGCGCCCAGGCGCTCCGCGACGAGATCGCGGCCATGCCGTCGCCGAACCAGATGGTGGGCGCGCTGGCGGATCTGGCGCACCGCTGAACGTCCTTCGGTATTGAGCCCTTTCCCACCTGTCGTTCCAGTCCGGCTGTTGGGCTGACAACGTGGCGAAGCCCCTGGTAGATGGGTTCTCGACCAAGAGGGCCGTCTGCACCAGAGGCTTCACGTGCCAGGTGAACCGGTCCCACGCGAAGATCCGAGCGCGCCTCACCTCGCGTGCGCTTCGGTTGTCCGCGATCCCGTGCCAGGCCCGCGTGGCCCGTCTGATCGCTTCTCTCTCCACCGATGCCCCGGCTCCGCCGTGTGATGCACGGAAGATGTTCCTTGCCCATTTAACTCCTGTTCGGAGGTATACATGGAAGCGCGAAAGCTCGCTGTGCAGGGCGCGCTGGAATTCACCTCGCGGACGTTCTCCGACGAACGCGGCGTGTTCGTCGCTCCTTTTCAGCAGTCGGTCTTCGAAACCGCCAGAGGGGGACCGCTGTTCGCGGTCGCCCAGGGCAACCACAGCCTGTCCCGACGAGGCGTCGTCCGGGGCATTCACTACACCGTCGCCCCTCCGGGCGCCGCCAAGTACGTCTACTGCGCGAGTGGGCGGAGCCTGGACTTCACCGTGGACATCCGGCGCGGCTCGCCCACGTTCGGCAAGTGGGAAGCCGTCCTCCTGGACCAGTCCGGCTTCCGTGCCGTGTACCTGCCGATCGGCGTCGGTCACGCCTTCGTGGCGCTCACCGACCACACCGTCATGTCGTACCTGACCTCGGCCCCGTACGTCCCGGAGCAGGAGCTGGCCCTCTCGCCACTTGATCCGGCGCTCGGCCTGCCGATCCCCGAGGACGTCGACCCGATCCTCTCCGAGCGGGACGCCGCCGCTCCCACCCTCGCCGAGGCCGCGGAGCGCGGGATGCTCCCCGACTACGAGCTCTGCCTGGAACTGGAGGCCCAACTGGGCACCGCGTCAGGGGCGGAGCCGGGGCTGACCGGACCCCGCTCATGTGCCTGACCACGGGCTGACGCCCTCTCACCACCACGTCGTGGCCCGTAAGCCCGCACGGCTTCGCGGCTCTTCGGCCATCTGAAAACCGAGCGAAGAACGAGAGAGAACAGAGAGGAAGAGCATGATGAACAGTGACTACAAGGACCCCAAGGTCGTGCCGCACGAGTCGGAGCAGGAACGGGAATCACGCCTGCGCCTCACCAAGCTCCTGGCCGAGACGCCGATCCCGCCCGAGTACCTGATCGACAACCTTCCGGTGTACCTGCGTCGCCATCAACTCGCCGACCTGCTGGCCATGGACGCGCTGTACCGGATGGTCACCGACGTGCCAGGGGTGATCATGGAGTTCGGCGTTCTCCACGGGCGCCACCTCGCTTCCTTCACTGCCCTTCGCAGTATCTACGAGCCCTATAACTCGCTCCGTCGCGTGGTCGGCTTCGACACCTTTACGGGATTCCCCGATATCGCTGACATCGACCGTGCGACGCCCAGCGCGGTCGCCGGCCGGTTCGCTGTCCCCGAGGGCGAAGTGGATCACCTTCGTGCCGTGCTCGCCGCGCACGAACTGGGCGAACCCTATGGTCACACCCAGCGCAGCTTCGTGGTGCAGGGAGATGTCCGCAGCACGCTTCCCCAGTATCTGGAAGAGAATCCGGAGACTGTCATCGCCCTGGCCTACATCGATGTTGATCTGTATGAGCCCACGCTGGAAATTCTTCACGCCATCCGGCCGCACATGGTCAAGGGAAGCATTCTGGCATTCGACGAACTTGCCCACCCCAAATGGCCCGGCGAGACCAAGGCGCTGGCCGAATTCATGGAGCTCGGCAACGCGAAACTGCGCCAGCTGCCCCACCGTGAATCCCCGATCATCTATCTGGAGTGGGGGGAGAACTGATCCGCCGCCGCTCGGGCTCCAGCACCCCCACCACCGGCCTGTCGCCGGTGACCATATGCGAATCGAGGCAGCGGCATGAGGAAGATCCTGGTCACCGGCGGCGCCGGTTTCATCGGCTCGCACTATGTGCGCACGCTTCTCGGCGGAGGCTACCCGGAGTGGGAGGGTGCGCATGTCACCGTCCTGGACAAGCTCACCTACGCCGGGAACCGCGCGAACCTCCCCGAGACGCACCCGCGCCTGACCTTCGTCCGCGGCGACATCTGCGACAGCGATCTGCTGCGCCGACTGCTGCCCGGCCACGACGCGGTGGTCCACTTCGCCGCGGAGTCGCACGTGGACCGCTCCCTGGAAGCGGCCGAGGAGTTCGTCCACACCAACGTGACCGGCACTCAGCGGCTGCTCGACGCGGTCCTCGCCGGCGGTGTGCGGCGCGTCGTCCACGTCTCCACCGACGAGGTCTACGGGTCCATAGACGAGGGGTCCTGGACGGAGGACCGGCGGCTCGAGCCCAACTCCCCGTACTCCGCCTCCAAGGCGGCATCGGACCTGCTGGCGCGGTCGTACTGGCGCACCCACGGGCTGAACGTCTCGATCACCCGCTGTTCCAACAACTACGGTCCGTACCAGCACCCCGAGAAACTCATCCCGCTGTTCGTCACCCATCTGCTCGAAGGAAAGCAGGTGCCGCTCTACGGCGACGGCGGCAACATCCGCGAGTGGCTCCATGTGGACGACCACTGCCGTGCGATCGACCTCGTGCTGAACAAGGGCCGGGCCGGTGAGATCTACCACATCGGCGGCGGCAACGAGCAGACCAACCGGGCCGTCACCGAACGCCTGCTCGCACTGACCGGCTCGGACTGGTCCAGGGTCCGCCGGGTCGCCGACCGCAAGGGGCACGACCTGCGCTACTCCCTCGACGAGACGAAGATCTGCGAGGAGCTCGGCTACGCCCCGCGGATCACCTTCGAGCAGGGGCTCGCCGACACCGTGGCCTGGTACCGGGACAACCCCGCCTGGTGGAAGGACACCACGCGGGGAGGCGGTTCGCAGACGTGAGGCCCCTCCTTCCGTGGCTCCGGCCGGCGGCGCCGGGCCGTACCGGGCGTGGGCACCCTCGCCGACATCGGCACCGTCACCGAGTGCAGCTCCCGGGGCAGCGTGCACCCAGGCCCTGGTCGATCGAATGTTCGACTACGTCATCATCGTCGATGAAGGAATTCGTGGAGGCCCGCGGATGACCATGGAGATCTTGGGCAACGGATTCCTCGCCCGGAACCTGAGCCCTCTCGCGCACCGCCACCCGGGCACGGTCGCCATGGCGGCGGGCGTCTCCTGGGCCAGCGGCACTTCGGACGCCGACTTCGCCCGGGAGGCCGCTCTGCTGACACAGGCCGCAGACCGGTGCCGTGCCACCGGGCGCCGGCTGCTCTTCTTCTCCACCGCGGCCACCGGCATGTACGGCGCGGTGGACGGGCCCGGCCGGGAGGACAGCCCGATCACCCCCTGCACCCCGTACGGTGCACACAAGCTCGCGCTGGAACGCCAGTTGCAGGATTCCGGTGCCGACCACCTGATCCTGCGTCTGGGGCACCTCGTCGGCACCGGACAGCCCCCGCACCAGCTGATCCCCGCCCTCATCCAGCAGATGCGCAAGGGCTCGGTGCGCATCCAGCGCGCCGCCGCCCGTGACCTGATCGACGTCCGCGACGTGGTCACCGTCATCGACCGGCTGCTCGCCCAGGGGCTCTGCGGCGAGACCGTCAACGTGGCCTCCGGTACGGCCGTACCGGTGGAGCGGATCGTCGACCACCTGGAGACCCGGCTGGGTCTGTCGGTCCGCCGCCGGTACGACGAGGCGGGCGCCCATCACGTCATCTCCACCGAGAAGCTGCGCGCCCTCGTCCCGGAGACGGCGGCGATGGGCTTCGGCCCCGGCTACTACCGGCGGGTGCTCGACGCCTTCATCGCCACGGCTGATCCCTCCACGGCGGCCTGATCGCCCTCCCACCGATCCTCGGACGGCGCCGCATGCTGCCCGCGCGACGACGGCGCAGGCCGGAGTGGAGAGCGCCGCGATCGCCGGCCGCGGCGCCGCCAGGGCCCGCGAGCCGGCCGGGGACACCGTTCACCACCGACAGGGGAGACATCATGGGCAAGCTCTCAAAGGCAGCATGGGGCACGGGGCCGAGCCGGGGAACCGGGCGGGCCACCGCCCCGGACGTCCTGGTCAATCCTGCGGGCGTGGTGGTCAAGGGCGTCCCGGAGCAGCTCGTGCCGGACTTCTCCCGGCGCCTGGGTGCCCCGCGGGGCACCGTCAGCAGTGTGGCGCCGGGCGGCACGGACCACGGCAGCGCGCCGGCGCGTCATCTGTGTTCCCGAGGCTCGCCGCGCGGCCCTGTCCACGCGCCGTCCTCCACACGCACCTTCCCTGGCGAAGACAACTCCGTGCTCCACCGCGGCGACACCCTGCTTCCCCTGGATCGATCCGGTCGATCCAGTCGCGGTGGCCGACGCGTCCACCGCGCCGGTGGTCGGAGAAGAAGCGTCCTGCCCGTATGCCCTCCCCGTCGCCACGTTCGGGAAGCGGGACAGCCGGCGGTTGCCTGCCCCAGCGGCCGGCACTCGCCGGAACACCGCGTCATCGGGGGCGATCACCTGCGTGTGGAGATCTCGACATGACACATGAGCAGCCTTGCGTGGGGGTACTGGGAGGCAGCGGTTTCGTGGGCCGGAACCTGCGCGCGGCCTTCCGGTCGTCGGGCGCCCGGGTCGTCAGCGTCTCCCGGACCCTGCCCGGCGGCGCCGGTGGCGACGATCCGGAGGGCGAGCGCTGCATCGCCTTCGACCTGCTCGCGGACGGACCCGCGGAACTCGGCGCGATGCTCGCCGACACCGGGGCGGATGTGATCGTCAATGCCGCCGGCGGCTATTGGAGGATGACCGGCCGGCAGATGTGGGGAGCCAACACGGAGTTGGTGACCGCCCTGGTGGCGGCGGTGCGGAAGCTGCCGCACCGGCCCCTGCTGATCCAGCTCGGCAGCGTCCACGAGTACGGCCCCGGCAGCAGGGACGCCGGAATCACCGAGGAGCGGACACCAGCTCCGGTCAACGCCTACGGCCGCTCGAAACTGGAGGCGGCACGCCGCGTACTGGATGCGGCCGGCACATCCGAGCTGAACGGCGTCGTGCTGCGGATAGCCAACATCATCGGCCCGGGCTTGCCGGTCGGCAGTCTCCTCGGCGACATCGCGGCGCACCTGAAGCGGTTTGCCCGGGACGGCGACGCCGCCGGCAGCGAGCTGGTCCTCGGCCCACTGAGCGCGGAGCGTGACTTCGTCGACGTACGCGACGTCGCCGACGCCATCCTTGCCGTGGCGCGCGCGCCACGGGCCGACGTGTCGGGGCGCGTCATCAACATCGGCAGCGGAGCCGCGGTCAGCGCGCGCCGAGTGGCGGAGCGGCTGATCCAACTCAGCGAACTGCCGGTCCGGCTGGTCGAGCGGGCCCGGACGGACACCTCCCGCAGTGACGTGGACTGCCAGATGCTGGACATCTCCCTGGCGCGGCGGCTGTTGGGCTGGGAGCCGCGCCGGGACCTGGACGCCTCACTCACCGCGCTCCTCACGGCCGCGTGAGCCCGTCCGGCCCCGAGCCACTGCGCTCCGCCCCTCCACCGCCGGTTCGTCCGCCCCGTTGCCGGGTGAGGCGGCCTGCGGCCTTCCCCGCACGACACCCACAACGGAGAAGCACCCATGCGTGTTCTGTTCGCCGTCTTTCCCGCCACCGCACATGTGCACCCGATCGTTCCGCTGGCCTGGGCCCTGCAGAACGCCGGCCACGAGGTACGGGTGGCCATTCATCCCGACGCCGTGGACCTCGTCACCAGCGCGGGCCTCGCGGCCGTGCCTCTCGGCTCCCGCGACAAGCTCGCCTCAGTGATCGAGATCAACACGAACCCCGACCTGACCAACAGCCTTGACGACGCCCTGTTCCTGGACACCGCGGATACCTCCGGCTGGGAGGAGCAGTGGGAGAGGATGTGCAAGGTCCTGTCGCTCTACCACCAGGTCCTGCCCGACTTGGTTGACTTCACCCGCAGTTGGAAGCCGGACCTGGTGGTGTGGGACCAGTTCTGCGTTCCGGCCGCGGTGGCCGCGCGGGTCAGCGGCGCGGCCCAGGCCCGCATGCTGTGGGGCCGCGACAACATCGGCTGGCTGCGCGCGCGGTCTCGGGAGCACCTGGCGGCGCGGGAGGCGCAGCCGCTGGAGGACCCGGTACACGCCCTGATGGAGGGCATGCTGACGCCCTACGGTCTTGAGTACGAGGAGGAGTTGCTGCTCGGGCAGTGGACCATCGACCCGATGCCGAAGGGGATGCAGCTGCCGGTCGACCTGCCGTTCATCTCGATGCGCCGGATTCCCTTCAACGGGACAGCCTCCGTGCCCAGTTGGGTCAACGAGCGGCCCGAACGCCCGCGGGTCTGCCTCACCCTCGGTGTCGGCGGGCGCGGCCGCCAGCTCTTCCGGCAGAGCGGTGTCTCGTTCGCCGAGGTCGTCGAGGCAGTGGCCGAGCTGGACGTGGAGCTGGTGGCCACGGTGGGCGCCGCGCAGCGGAACTCCATCGCCGCGGTGCCGGACAACGTTCGCCTGGTGGAGTACATGCCGCTCAACTACCTGCTGCCGACCTGCTCGGCGGTCATCTACCACGGTGGCGGCGGCACTTTCGCGGCCTCGGTGGCTCACCGGGTGCCGCAGCTGATCACGCCGATGCTGTTCTGGGGCGAGACCACCATCGCCAAGCACGTCGTCGACAGCGGCGCCGGACTGGCGATCGACAGTAACCGGTTCACTGTGGACGCCCTGCAGAAGGGGCTCACCCGACTGCTTGAGGACCAGTCCTTCCAGGACGGTGCCGCCGCGCTGCACAGGGAGTGGGAGGAGACGCCCTCCCCTGCCGACCTCGTCCCGGTACTGGAGGAACTGACCGCCCGCCACCGCCGCTAAGGGGGCGAGTCGGCCAAACGGACCCCCTGCTCGATGAGCAGGGGGTCTTTCTCCGTTTCTGGGCCTGATCGCGCAGGGGGCAGGCACCCCGCCGAGAAGGGTGCGGTGCTGCGGCCACCGTGCCGGCCGGCACGGGTGCCGGGGCTTCGGACCAACCGCATCGGTTCGGCGTCTCCCTGCTGATCAGCGCGTTTGAGGTGTGCGACGATGCCGGTATGAACCGACTGGCCAACGAGCAGTCGCCCTACCTGCTCCAGCACGCCGATAACCCGGTCGACTGGTGGCCGTGGTCCACCGACGCGTTCGAGGAGGCCCGCCGGCGCGGCGTGCCGGTACTGCTCAGCGTCGGCTACAGCTCGTGCCACTGGTGCCACGTGATGGCGCACGAGAGTTTCGAGGACCCGGACACCGCCGCGCTGCTCAACGAGCACTTCGTGGCCGTCAAGGTCGACCGGGAGGAGCGTCCGGACGTCGACGCCGTCTACATGGAGGCCGTGCAGGCCGCCACCGGGCAGGGCGGCTGGCCGATGACCGTCTTTCTCACCCCGGACGCCGAGCCGTTCTACTTCGGTACGTACTTCCCGCCCGAGCCCCGCCACGGCATGCCGTCCTTCGGGCAGATCCTGGAGGGGGTGCGCACCGCCTGGGCCGACCGCCGTGACGAGGTCGGGGAGGTCGCCGGGCGGATCGTCGCCGACCTCGCCGGGCGGTCTCTGACCGGGTCGCTGCCCGCGGAACGGCAGCCGCCGCGTCCCGAGGAGCTGCACGGCGCTCTGATGGGGCTGACCCGGGACTTCGACGCGGTGAACGGTGGATTCGGCGGCGCGCCCAAGTTCCCGCCGTCCATGGTGGTGGAGTTCCTGCTCCGCCACCACGCGCGCACCGGCTCGGCCGGAGCCCTGGAGATGGCGCAGGCGACCTGTGCGGCGATGGCCCGGGGTGGTATCTACGACCAGCTCGGCGGCGGGTTCGCGCGCTACGCGGTGGACGCGACCTGGACCGTGCCGCACTTCGAGAAGATGCTCTACGACAACGCCCTGCTGTGCCGGGCCTACGCCCATCTGTGGCGGTCCACCGGCTCGGAGCAGGCCCGCCGGATCGCCGTGGAGACCGCCGACTTCATGGTCCGCGAACTCCGCACCGACCAGGGCGGCTTCGCCTCCGCACTGGACGCGGACAGCGACGACGGCACCGGGAAGCACGTCGAGGGCGCCTTCTACGTCTGGACCCCCGAGCAGCTGCGCGCCGTACTGGGCGACGAGGACGCGGAGTTCGCCGCCACCCACTTCGGCGTCACCGAGGAGGGCACCTTCGAGGAGGGCGCCTCGGTCCTCCAGCTCCCGGACACCGACGGCCTGGTGGACGCCGAACGGGTGGCCTCCGTCAAGCGGCGGCTGCTCGCGGCGCGGGACCGGCGGCCGCGCCCCGGCCGCGACGACAAGGTCGTCGCCTCCTGGAACGGGCTGGCCATCGCCGCGCTCGCCGAAACCGGTGCCTACTTCGACCGGCCGGATCTGATCCAGGCCGCCACCGACGCCGCCGACCTGCTGGTCCGCGTCCACATGGACTGGCAGGCCCGGCTGCACCGCACCTCCCGCGACGGCACCCCCGGCGCCAACTCCGGTGTCCTGGAGGACTACGCCGATGTCGCGGAGGGCTTCCTCAGCCTGGCCTCGGCCACCGGGGAGGGGGTCTGGGTGGAGTTCGCGGGGTTCTTCCTGGACACCGTGCTGCTCCAGTTCACCTCCGGGGACGGCGCGCTCTACGACACCGCGGCCGACGCCGAGGCGCTGATCCGCCGCCCCCAGGACCCCACCGACAACGCGACGCCCTCCGGGTGGACCGCGGCGGCCGGTGCCCTGCTCTCGTACGCGGCGCTCACCGGCAGCGCCCTCCACCGGGACGCGGCGGAGCGGGCCCTGGCCATCGTCACGGCGCTCGCCGGCCGGGCCCCGCGCTTCATCGGGTGGGGCCTGGCCGTCGCCGAGGCCGCGCTGGACGGTCCGCGCGAGGTCGCGGTCGTCGGCCCGCAGGACGATCCGGCCACCGTCGCCCTGCACCGCGCCGCGCTGCTCGGCACCGCCCCCGGGGCGGTCGTCGCACTGGGCGCCCCCGGGGCCGACGAGGTACCGCTCCTCCAGGACCGCCCCCTGGTCGACGGCCGGCCGGCCGCCTACGTCTGCCGCCGCTTCACCTGCGAGCGTCCGACGACCGACCCGGAGGAGCTGGCGGAGCGACTCCGGGGATGAGACAGCGGGCCATGGGACGTCCGGCGCGGCGACCGTCCCATGGGCCACCGCTGCCCGCCCGCGAACCGGCCAAAAGGCTTGCCCGGGCGTGCGCGGCACGTCCTAGCCTCGGGCCATGACACACCGCACACATCGCACACACCGAGAAGTCCGCCTGGCCGCCCGCCCCCAGGGGCCGGTCACCGACGACCTCTTCGAGATCGTGGAGGTGCCGGCCCCGGAACCCGGACCCGGCCAGGTGCTGGTCCGCAACACCGTGATGGGCGTCGCCGCCGTGATGCGCACGCTGATGGACGAGAGCAGCGTCGTCCCGATGCCGCCCTTCGGTATCGGCGAGCCGCTGAACGGGCCCGCCCTCGGCGAGGTGGTCGCCGCCCCGGGGACCGGCCTCTCGCCCGGCGACCTGGTGGAACACCACCTCGGCTGGCGCGAATACGCCCTGCTGGACGCCGACCGGGTGCAGCCGCGCGACCCCGGCCTGATGCCCGACCCGGCCGCCTACCTCTCCCAGGGGCCCACCGCCTGGATGGGCGTGGTGCGCGGCGCCGAAGTACGCCCCGGGGACACGGTGTTCGTCACCGGGGCGGCGGGCGGCGTGGGTTCGCTGGCCGGCCAGATCGCCCGGCTGCGCGGCGCCGCCCGTGGAGTTGTGAGGCGGGGGGCGGCCGGAGGGGCCGCTTCGCCGCGGGGACCTGCTCTCTACACCCGCCCACCCCCCGAAGGGGGGTGGGCGGCGGGGAAAAAACCACCTGGGGAAGCAACGGGGCCCCGGCCTGAAGGACTCCGGCCTGAGGCACTCCGCCCGGGAGAACCCCCGCCTGAGGGACCCCACCCGAAGGAACCCTCATCCTCAGAGCGTGAGCCCCCGCGCCAGTACGTCCATCGTCTGATGGATCAGCGCCTCCAGCTCGGCGGTCTGGCCGCCCTCGACCCAGCTCAGCATGGCCTCCTGGAGCGCGGCCAGGATCGCCGCGCTGATCACCCGCAGCTCCAGATCGCCGGCCGGACGGCCGGTGCGCTCCGCCAGTACCGCGCTGATCAGCGCGGCGTCCCGGGCGGTGTTCTCCGCCGTACGGCCCCGGATGGCGGGCACTTCACGGATCAGCCGGATGCGCTGGACGAGTTCCCCGCGGTCCGCCCCGGTGATCTCGCGCAGCGCCTCGACCGTCACCCGCCGCATCGACTCCACCATCGGCTCGTCCGTGGGACGCGCCCGCAGTCCGGCCTCCAAGACGGTGTCGTACTCGTCCGTGAGCACGATGTCCTCCTTGGTCGGGAAGTAGCGGAAGACCGTGCTCGGGGAGACGTCGGCGGCCTCGGCGATCTGATCGATGGGGGTCGCGTCGTACCCCTGTTCCTCGAAGAGCCGGTAGGCGGCCCGCCGGATCGCCTGGCGGGTCTGGATCTTCTTCCGCTCCCGCAGCCCGATCTTCGGCGTCCCGGGCGGCGTGCTGGCGGAGGTACGTGCGGAGACCATGCGCAGCATTGTCGGGCATCAGAAGTCCCCGAGGCCACGGCTCGTGCGGGAGGCATACGACGCCCCGTACGGCGGCTGAACAGGGCGACGCCTGCCCCCCGGCGAAGCCGGATTCGCCTCACCTGACAGGACGCGACCGGACGCGACAGGAACAGCACCCTCGACGGAAAGTGATCACCGACAGCCTCTCGCCGCGAGTCCGGCAGCCCACCCATGATTATCACGCTGAGTTACGGGAATCGTTACCGTGAGTGACGAATGGCGAGCAACAAGTGAGGGGCGGAGGCGTGTCGGTAATGGCCTCAGTGAAATGTTCGGCAAAACCTCGTGGCCGCAGCCACGAAGGCTGCGGCCACGAGGTCACGGGCGGCGCGGGTGGGCGGCCGCTCGGGGTGTCGAAGGCGGGGCTCAGGCGTGTGTGTACGCCACCAGGGAGATGCCGACGTAGTGGACGACGAAGGCGGCCAGGGTGAAGGAGTGGAAGACCTCGTGGAAGCCGAACCAGCGGGGTGAGGGGTTGGGGCGCTTGAGGCCGTAGATCACGCCGCCGGCGCTGTAGAGCAGGCCGCCGACGATGACCAGGACGAGGACGGCGACGCCGCCGGTGCGCAGGAAGTCGGGCAGGAAGAAGACGGCGGCCCAGCCCATGGCGATGTAGCAGGGGGTGTAGAGCCAGCGGGGGGCGCCGACCCAGAAGACCCGGAAGAGGATTCCGGCCAGTGCGGCCGCCCAGACCGCCCAGAGCAGGGTCTCGCCGCGGGAGCCGGGCATCAGCAGCATCGTCAGCGGCGTATAGGTGCCGGCGATGATCAGGAAGATGTTGGCGTGGTCGAGCCGGCGCAGGATGCCGTCCGCGCGCGGGCCCCAATTGCCGCGGTGGTAAAGGGCGCTGACGCCGAAGAGCAGGCAGGCGGTCAGGGTGTAGATGGCGCAGGCCAGGCGGCCGCGGGGGCTGTCGGCGAGGGCGGTGAGCAGGACGCCGGAGAGCAGGGCTGCGGGGAACATCCCGGCGTGCAGCCAGCCGCGGAGTCTGGGCTTCAGGGGTGCGGCCGCGGCGGCGACCGCCGCGATCGCGGGCGGCGCGGAGGAGTGCGGGCTCTCGGCGGCGTCGGGCGCGGAAGTCATGGCGGTAATGCTACCTACGCGACCGTAAGTTACGGATTCGTGGCGAAGTGGTGACGGTCACGAAGGCGCCCTCTGGACAGAATCCCGGAACGGTCGGATGATCAAATGAGTGCGGTCGGCACCGGATGAGCGGTCACGAAGCATCCGGGTCGCGGCCCCCAAGGGGCAGACATCTAAAGAAGCGGATTTTCCCGGCAAAACCGGGCATAAATCTGTCCATACCCTCATCTAGGAGCGATCGTGGCGCGCGACAACGCGGCTCCCCCCGTCCTCACCCGTCACCAGGGCCTCATTTCCTGGGTCGACGAGATCGCAGCGATCACCCAGCCCGACCGGGTCGTCTGGTGTGACGGCTCGGAGGCGGAGTACGAGCGTCTGTGCGAGGGGCTCGTCGACAAGGGCACGTTCAGGAAGCTCGACCCGATCAAGCGCCCCAACTCGTACTACGCGGCCTCCGACCCCTCGGACGTGGCGCGGGTCGAGGACCGCACCTTCATCTGCTCCCAGAAGGAGGAGGACGCCGGCCCCACGAACCACTGGAAGGACCCCGCCGAGATGCGGGCCATCTTTACCGGGGAAGGCAACAGCTTCGCCGGTGACCAGGGCATCTTCCGCGGTTCCATGCGTGGCCGGACGATGTACGTCGTCCCGTTCTGTATGGGCCCGCTCGGCTCGCCGCTCTCCGCGATCGGCGTGGAGATCACCGACTCCGCCTATGTCGCGGTCTCGATGCGCACCATGACGCGCATGGGGCAGCCGGTGCTCGACGAGCTCGGCGACGACGGCTTCTTCGTCAAGGCGGTGCACACCCTCGGCGCGCCGCTGGCCGAGGGCGAGGCCGATGTGCCGTGGCCGTGCAGCTCCACCAAGTACATCTCGCACTTCCCCGAGGACCGGGAGATCTGGTCCTTCGGCTCCGGCTACGGCGGCAACGCCCTGCTCGGCAAGAAGTGTTACGCGCTGCGGATCGCCTCCGTCATGGCGCGCGACGAGGGCTGGCTCGCCGAGCACATGCTGATCCTCAAACTCACCCCGCCGCAGGGCGAGTCCAAGTACGTCGCCGCCGCCTTCCCGAGCGCCTGCGGCAAGACCAACCTCGCGATGCTGGAGCCGACGATCTCCGGCTGGACCGTCGAGACCATCGGCGACGACATCGCCTGGATGCGCTTCGGCGAGGACGGCCGCCTCTACGCCATCAACCCCGAGGCCGGCTTCTTCGGTGTCGCGCCCGGCACCGGCGAGCACACCAACGCCAACGCCATGAAGACGATGTGGGGCAACTCCGTCTTCACCAACGTCGCGCTCACCGACGACGGCGACGTCTGGTGGGAGGGCATGACCGAGGAGAAGCCCGCCCATCTGACCGACTGGAAGGGCAACGACTGGACGCCGGAGTCCGGGACCCCGGCCGCCCACCCCAACGCCCGCTTCACCGTCCCGGCCGGCCAGTGCCCGATCATCGCGCCCGAGTGGGAGGACCCCAAGGGCGTGCCGATCTCGGCGATCCTCTTCGGTGGCCGTCGCGCCAGCGCCGTGCCGCTGGTGACCGAGTCGCTGACCTGGCAGCACGGTGTCTTCCTCGGCGCCAACGTCGCCAGCGAGAAGACCGCGGCGGCCGAGGGCAAGGTCGGCGAGCTGCGCCGGGACCCGTTCGCCATGCTGCCGTTCTGCGGCTACAACATGGGCGACTACATGGGGCACTGGGTCAAGGTCGGCGCGGACAAGGACCAGGCCAAGCTGCCGAAGATCTACTACGTCAACTGGTTCCGCAAGGACGACAAGGGCCGCTTCGTGTGGCCGGGCTTCGGCGAGAACGGCCGGGTGCTCAAGTGGATCGTCGAGCGGCTGGACGGCAAGGCCGACGGTGTGGAGACCCCGATCGGTGTGCTGCCCACGAAGGAGGCGCTGGACACCGAGGGCCTCGGCCTCGACGACGCCGACCTCGACTTCCTGCTCACCGTCGACAAGGACGTGTGGCGCGAGGAGGCGGCGCTGATCCCCGAGCACCTCAACACCTTCGGTGACCACACGCCGAAGGAGCTGTGGGACGAGTACCGCGCACTGGTGCAGCGGCTCGGCTGATCACCCGCATCGCACAGGAGCCGGGGCCCCGCACAGGACGTGCGGGGGTCCGACATCCCGCCGTCCACGGACACGTACGTCCGCAGCCCCTCCAGCTCCTTGACCGTGCCGACCTCGTACAGCGTGAAGG